>CAMJXZ010000165.1 GCA_946409855.1 uncultured Clostridia bacterium
TTCCTTGCGGATTTGCCGCCCGGGAGCCCTGAAAGGGCGAGAGGCAAATCCGTTCGGGGGGTTCCGTAGGGGGGTCGCAAGACCCCCCTGCGGTACCTGTTCAGTCAAAGACTGAACAGGTACAAACATTTACAAATACGTCCGGATTGATTATAATGAAGAGACTGACCCGGCCCTGCCGGATGGGGAGCAGCAGACAGATGGAACAATCCACTTTTTTTGACCGGGAGATACCGGAACCGCTGGCCGCCAGGCTCAGGCCCAGGACGCTGGATGAATATATCGGGCAAAAGCACCTGCTGGGCGAAGGGAAAGTGCTTCGCCGGCTGATCGAGAGCGACAGCATTTCCTCCATGATTTTCTGGGGCCCGCCGGGCGTTGGGAAAACGACCCTGGCCCGGATCATCGCGGGGATGACCAAAGCCCGCTTCGTGGACTTTTCCGCCGTCACCAGCGGCATCAAGGAGATCCGCGCCGTCATGGAGGAAGCGGACCAGGCCCGCCGCTTCGGGGAAAAGACCATCCTGTTCGTGGACGAAATCCACCGCTTCAACAAGGCGCAGCAGGACGCCTTCCTGCCCTATGTGGAAAAGGGCAGCATCATCCTGATCGGCGCGACCACGGAGAACCCTTCCTTTGAAGTCAACAGCGCGCTTCTGTCCCGGTGCAAGGTCTTTGTCCTGAAAGCCCTGGAGCCGGAGGAGATCGCCGTGCTGCTGGAGCGGGCCATCCATGACGAAAAGGGCTTTGGGGACCGGGAGGTGGTCCTGGAGGACGGGATGCTTTCCCAGATCGCCCGCTTTGCCAACGGCGACGCCCGGACCGCCCTGTCTACCCTGGAGATGGCCGTCCTGAACGGGGACCTGCAGGGGAACCGCGTCACCGTCACCCGGGAAACGCTGGAACAGGTGACCAGCAAAAAATCCCTCCTGTACGACAAGCAGGGGGAGGAGCATTATAACCTCATCTCCGCCCTGCACAAATCCATGCGCAATTCCGACCCGGACGCCGCGGTCTACTGGCTGGCCCGGATGCTGGAAGCGGGCGAGGACCCGATGTACATCGCCCGGCGGGTCGTCCGCTTTTCCGCCGAGGACGTGGGCCTGGCGGACCCCCGGGCCATGGAGTTGGCCGTCGCCGCCAGCCAGGCCTGCCACCTGATCGGCATGCCGGAATGCAGCGTGCACCTGACGGAGGCGGTGGTCTACCTGTCCCTGGCGCCCAAGTCCAACGCCATGGACGTGGCCTATATGGAAGCCCGCGCGGACGCCGCGGAGCAGCTGGACGAACCGGTCCCCCTGCAGATCCGCAACGCCCCCACCCGGCTGATGAAAGAGCTCGATTACGGCAAAGGATACCAGTACGCCCACGACTATCAGGAAAAGATGACCGCCATGCAGTGCCTGCCCGACAGCCTGAAGGACCGGGCGTACTACCGCCCCGGCGACCAGGGGCTGGAACCGCGGTTTGCCGAGCGCCTCAGCCAGATCAAGGCCTGGAAAAAGCAGCACCGGGAAAAGAACTGACGGGGCTGTGAGGGCCCGGAGATTGTGCCAGTGGCACAATCTCACCGAACAGCGGGCCGGATGAGGTTGATCCCCGGGGCCTGCCGGCCCAAATGCCTTCCCCACTGGGGAAGGTGGACCGCGCAGCGGGCCGGATGAGGTTAATCCCCGGGCCCTCAGAACCCCATAAACAGAAAGGAGCGTTCCCCCATGTCCGAATATCTCATCGTCGGCGCCGGGCTCTACGGCGCGGTGTGCGCCAGGGAGCTCGCCCGGGCCGGCCATTCCGTCCGGGTCATCGACCGGCGCCCCCATATCGCCGGGAACATCTACACCGAAAAGCGGAGCGGGATCGACGTGCACGTATACGGCGCCCACATCTTTCACACCTCCGACCGGGAGGTGTGGGACTATGTCCGCGGCTTCGCCGAGTTCAACCACTTTGTCAACAGCCCCATGGCTGTCTACAGGGATGAGATCTACAACCTGCCCTTCAACATGAACACCTTTTCCCGCATGTGGGGCATCAAAACCCCGGCGCAGGCCCAGGAGATCATCCGCGCCCAGGTGGCCCGGGAACAGATCGGGGAGCCCCGGAACCTGGAGGAGCAGGCCCTGCGCCTGGTAGGCCGGGACGTTTACGAAAAGCTGGTCAAGGGCTACACGGAAAAGCAGTGGGGCCGGGACTGCCGGGATCTTCCGGCCTTCATCATCCGCCGGCTGCCCTGCCGCTTCACCTACGACAACAATTACTTCAGCGACCCGTACCAGGGCATTCCCGTCGGCGGCTACACGCGGATGGTGGAAAAAATGCTCGACGGCATCCCGGTTGCGCTGAACTGCTCCTATGAAGCGTGGCGCAAAGCCCATCCGGACCGGAAGGAAAAGATCATCTACACCGGGTGCATCGACGAGTACTTCGGCTACCGCTTCGGCCCCCTCAAGTACCGCAGCGTCCGCTTTGAAACGGAAGAGCTGCCCGTGGCCAATTACCAGGGCTGCGCCGTGGTCAACTATACCGAGCGGCAGATCCCCTATACCCGCGTCATCGAGCACAAGCATTTCGCCTTCGGCACCCAGGAAACCACCGTCATCAGCCGGGAATACCCGGACGAATGGAAGCCGGGCATGGAGCCCTACTACCCCATCAACGACGAGGAAAACAGCGCCCTGTACCGCCGGTACCTGGCCCTTGCCGAAGGCGAGCCGGACGTCGTCTTCGGCGGCCGCCTGGGGCTGTACCGGTATTTTGACATGGACAAGGTGATCCGCGCCGCGCTGGACCAGGTCAAGGAGCTGACAAAATGAGAACGCTGATCGAGCTGTACGATGAACGGCCCCTGGACAACGTCCTGGCCACCGAGGTGTTCCGGCCCGAAACCACGGTGATCCTCTGCCCGCCGGAGATCGACCAGAACCGGACGCTCAAGGAAAACCTGCGCGCCTACTTTGAAAACCGCGGCTGCGAAACGGAGATCCGCTTTCAGCCGGTCAGCCTGCTGGACGCCGAAAAGGTCGCCCAGTCCCTGAGGAAGGTCATCGCGAAATACCCGGACTGCGCGCTGGACATCGCCGGCGGGACGGACGCCGCGCTGTTTGCCGGCGGCCTGGTCAGCGCGGAAACCAGTTTGCCCGTATTCACCTACAGCCGCAGGCGGAACACCTTTTTTGACATCCGCGGCGCGGAGTTCGCGCGGGACGTCCCCTGCCTGGTCACCCTCCGGGTGCAGGACTGCTTTCAGATGGCCGGCGGCGCCATGCTGCCCGGCCGGATGGACAACCAGTGCCTGAGCGAATACCTGCCCATCGCGGACGATTTCTTCCGCATCTACCAGCAGAACCGCCAGCAGTGGCCCAACATCGTCACCTATATCCAGCGCATCTCCCAGGCCGCCCTGACCGCGAACGGGCCTCTCACCGCCTCGGGCCCCATGCAGGTCCGGGACAACGGGCGGGTCCTTGAAGCGCCCGAACGGGCGCTCGCCAGCCTGGAACAGCTCGGGCTGATCAGCGGGCTCAGCGTAGACCCGGCCGTCGGCGTCCGGTTTGACTTCCGGGACGAAAACATCTGCTTTTTCCTGCGGGACGTGGGCAGCGTGCTGGAGCTTTACACCTACAAGGCGGCGCTGGACGCGGGGATCTTCCAGGACGTCCGCCTGTCCGCCGTCGTCAACTGGGAAGCGGGCAGGAAGCATACTCAAAGCGTCACCAACGAGCTGGACGTGGTCGCCGTCCGCGGCGTCATGCCGGTGTTCATCAGCTGCAAAACATGCGAGATCAAGACCGAGGCCCTCAACGAACTGGCCGTCCTGCGGGACCGCTTCGGCAGCGCCGTATCCAGGGCGGTCATCGTCACCACGGGCGGCAGCGTCCGGCCCGTCACCCGGCACCGCGCCTTTGAGCTGGGGATCGAGGTCATCGACCAAAACGACCTGAAAACCGAAACCGGCCTGCGCGACCGCCTCCGCGTCATCGCCGACTGGCCGGAAATCCAGGACAACCCGGGAGGAAGTGAGCCCCATCGCGTTTGAATTGCTGGCTGTCGCCCTGATCATCCTGCTGAGTCTTTCCCTGTCCCGCGTGTCCCACAAGATCGGCCTGCCGACGCTGCTGATCTTTATCGGGCTGGGCATGCTTTTCGGGGAGGACGGGCTGCTTAAAATCCAGTTCGACAACTATTCCCTGTCCGAGCAGGTCTGTTCCGTCTGCCTGGTGATCATCGTATTCTACGGCGGCTTTGGCACCAGATGGAAAAACGCGAAGCCGACGGCCCGGGTCTCCGTGCTGCTCTCCTCCCTTGGCACCGTGCTGACGGCGCTTCTGACGGGCGTTTTCTGCCATTTCGTGATGGGCCTTTCGTGGCTGTCCGGCCTGCTGGTCGGCGCGGTGATTTCCTCCACCGACGCCGCCTCGGTCTTTTCGATCCTGCGCTCCCGCAAGCTCAGCCTGCGCTACGGCACGGCCTCCATGCTGGAAGTGGAAAGCGGCAGCAACGACCCCTTCGCCTACATGCTCACCGTCATTCTGCTCAGCGTGATGAACGGGGAGGCCGGCTTCTGGCCGATGCTGCTGATGCTGTTCAAGCAGCTGGCCTTCAGCGCGGTCATCGGCCCCCTGGTCGCCCTGGGCATCGGGTGGATGATGCGGCACGTCCGGTTCCGGGACGACGGCTACGACTCCATCCTGATCTTCGGCGCGGCGTTTCTGAGCTACGGCGTGTCCGCCGCGCTGGGCGGGAACGGGTACCTGAGCGTATACCTGACGGGCATCATCCTGGGCAACCGGCCGCTGCGCGGCAAGCGCACGCTGGTGCACTTCTTTGACGGCGTCACGGGGCTGATGCAGATCCTCGTTTTCTTCCTGCTGGGACTGCTGGCCACCCCCTCCGCCCTGCCGAAGGTCTTCCTGCCCGGGATGCTGATCGCCCTGTTCCTGACCTTTGTGAGCCGGCCGGCCGCCGTGTTCGCCGTCATGCAGCCCGCGAAAAGCCCCCTGCGCCAGCAGCTGCTGGTCTCCTGGTGCGGGCTGAGGGGCGCCAGCTCCATCGTCTTCGCGATCATGGCCACGGTGATGTCCGACGGCACGCCGGACGAGCTGTTCAACCTGGTCTTCTTTATCGTGCTGTTCTCCATCACCGTGCAGGGCACGCTGATCCCCCTGATCGCCGGCCGGCTGCAGATGATCGACGCCGAAGGGGACGTCATGAAAACCTTCTCGGACTATACCGAGCAGGTGCCCGTCCAGTACCTCAAGCTCCGGGTAGACGAGCGCCACGCCTGGGCGCACAGGGAGCTCAAATCCCTGCAGATGCTGCCGCAGACGCGGGTGGCGCTGATCCTGCGGGGCCGCGAGCAGCTGATCCCCCGGGGGGACACGCGGATCGAACCGGGCGACAGCCTGATCGTCAGCGGCCCGGCCTTTGACGGCTCCTCCATCGGCACGCTGACGGAGCTGCGCATCACCCCAAAGCACGAATGGTGCGGGGAAGCGCTGCGGGATATCAGAATGGAAGAAACCCGGCTGATCATCATGGTCCTCCGGGGAACGGAGGCCATCATCCCCGTCGGGGACACCGTGCTGCTGCCTGGCGACGTGCTGGTGATGAACGAGCTCAAAACCGCGCCCCTCCCCGCCCTGCATCCGCGCCGGCCGGAGGAAGCGCCCGGCCCGGCCGCCGCCGCGCCGGAAACACCGGACGCCCCGGCCGAGGAAGCGCGGAACAGGCAGGAGGAAACCCCGGAGGCCCCGGCGCAAGGCAGCCCGGAGATCTCCCCGAAGGAACCCTTATCCGGTTCATCCGGACCGGCTGATTCATCCGAACCATCCGATATACCCGAATCATCCGAACCATCCGATATATCCGGATCATCCGAAACTGCCGAACCGACCGGATCGCCTGACCCGCCCGAATCACCTGAACCGTCCGGCACAGCCGGACCGGACCGGCCGGTCACACAATCCTGCCCGCCCGCCCCGGATTCGTCCCCGGCGGACTGAACGAACATAACGGACAGAAGGAGAAAACCATGCGGCTTCAGGACAGCGTCATCAATTTTCTCGGCGACAGCATCACCGAAGGGTTCGGGCTGGAGCGCGTGACCGACCGCTTCACCGACCTGATCCTGCGGGAAGAAGGGCTTAAGGAGGCGCGGAACTACGGCCTGTGCGGCACCCGCATCACCCGCCAGCGGCACCCGGACCCGGCCGGCTCCACCTTTGACCTGGACTTCTGCCTGCGCTACCCGCAGATGGACAAAAACGCCGACGCCGTGGCGGTTTTCGGCGGCACCAACGACTTTGGCCACGGGGACGCTCCCCTGGGCCGCGCCGGCGACCGCACGCCGGACACCTTTTACGGCGCCTGCCACTGCCTGATGAACGGCCTGCAGGCCGCCTACCCGGCCCAGCCCATCGTGATCCTGACCCCGCTGCACCGCCTCAACGAGGACGACCCCCGGGGGGATTCGGACAAGCCCACCCTGCAGGGCCCTCTCCGGGTCTACCGGGACATCCTGCTGGAAACGGCCCTGCGCTGCGCCCTGCCCGTGCTGGACCTGTACGCCGTCAGCGGCATGAACCCGGAAAACCCCGTCCAGCGCGCCGCCCTGATGCCGGACGGCCTGCACCCCAACGCCGCCGGCCACCGGATCCTGGCTCGGAAGATCGCCGCGTTCCTGCGGCAGGTATAACTTGAAGCAAACGGCCCGCCGCTCATCCTGGATCAGAATAATATCCCGTTCTCCGGACGGAGAAAAGGGGCTGCCGCAGTTTTCGTTCTGCAGCAGCCCCATGTTTATGTATGGATTATTTCTGATTCTTCTTTTTCCGGTAATTCAGCCAGATCAGCACCGCGCCCAGCAGGATGAGGGCGACGATGACGGCGTCCGCGATGTAGAAGGCGGTCTTCCAGGGGGTGGTTTCCGCGCCCTTGTGCGCGTCGTCATAAATCCAGCTGTTGGCCGTCGTGTACAGGATGTTCTTGGCGGCGGTGCGCATGTACTGCACGTTGGAGGCGGCGTTCTTGTCGGTCACCTGGTTGGGGCCGCCCGCGTAGGTGGACAGCATGGCGTCCACGCCGTTGGCCA
>CAMJXZ010000166.1 GCA_946409855.1 uncultured Clostridia bacterium
CCAGCACGGCCCAGGCCAGCAGGGAGCCGATGAAGGCGTTGCCCAGGCCGATCCAAGTAGCGGAAATGCCGTACTTCCACCCGAACTGTCCGGCGTAGCCGACGAAGATAACGGCGGAGAAATAACTGGTGCCGTAGGCGAAGGCGGTCAGCCAGGGGCCGACCGAGCGGCCGCCCAGGACGAAGCCGTTGACATCGGTGGCGTTTTTCCGGCAGTACACGCCGACACCCACCATCAGGCCGAAGAACAGGACCAGCATCAGGATCTTGATGAACATCTGCAGACACTCCTTTCTTTTTTCCGGAGGACATAAAAATCCGCCCTCCGGCGCATAAGCCTGAGAGGGCGGATGTAATTCCGCGGTACCACCTCTGTTCAGCCTGCTTCTCACAAAACAGGCCCTCAACGGGTACGAACATACCCTGCCGCCGTAACGGGCGCGCAGCCGTCGCTGCCTACTCGGGAAACCCCTTTCAGAGCGCCGCTCGTGGAGGTACTTCATCGGGTGCCGGCCGCTGCCTTGCACCAACCGGCAGCTCTCTGTCAGGACCGCTCGCACCGGACTACTTTCATCCAGTCGTCGCGTTTATGGGTGTGATTATAATCCGCTTTGGGTGTCTTGTCAAACGAAATACAGGAAAAGTACAAGGGTTTTTCTTTGGTTTTTCTTTGGTCGAGTTACTTTTCACGAGTCAGACAAAGAAGAGGAAAGCCAAGACGTAAGGGAAAAATGATGGGGCCAGAACGACGCGAAGCCCATGTCCGTCCGGCGATTTATTCGCCGGATCGGCGTAGCCGACCGGAGGCGGCAGGGCTTCGCGTCGTTCTGGCCGTGACGAGGGGAGTGTAGAGGGGGAACTCCCTCTACTCTAATCCCGCAGCAGCGGCATGTACGCTGCGAGGACCAAACGGCGGAGCCGTTTGTACCTTGCAGCTTTGCCGCCCGGGAGTCCCGAAGGGACGACAGGCAAAGCTGTTGGGGGGATTCGTAGGGGGGTCACAAGACTCCCCTACGGTTGGCTGGCAGCCAGCTCGATAAAGCGCCGGACAGTTCCGGCATACGCCGCCGCGTTCTCCGGCACGGCCGGAACGTGGATAAAAACCACAGGCACCCTGCTCCCGACGCCCGTCAGGTAATAGGTGTCGTTGCAGACGTAGGCGCCCGCGTCCGACGAAACGGCGACGGCCTCCCCTTCCGCCCGCATCCGCGAAACGATCTTTGAAACGGGAACGGCCGTGCGGTATTCCGCCGGCCCGTCCGGGCAGACGGGCTCCCCCCGGGGCTGCTGTCCCTCGTTGTCGGGGATCCGGGCGTCCCGGAAATTGACGGCCTTTTCCTCCGGGGTGACCGTTTCCCGGCCGCCCGCTTCCCCCAGCAGGAAGACCCAGTCCGCCGGGCAGGAAAGGGCTTTCCGCGCCGCCTTCCCAAAGACCACCGGCAGCAGCAGCCGGGTGACCGGGCACCCGCCGATCCTTTCCGGCAGGCGGGCGAGCACTTCTGCCGAAGCGTTGGCCGCCCTTTCCCCAAACGGCTCAAAGGCCGTGACCAGGATCGTTTTCATTCGTCCTTGCTCCAGATCACGCCGTCCCGGCCCCACCGCAGGACGGTATCGTAGCCGAGCCGCCCGTACCAGCGGGCCAGGTGGGTGTAGTGGATGTAGGAAAGATCGGCCCCTTCGTCCCAAAGCAGGGCGGTCGCCCGCCGCACCATCATAAGGCCGATGCCCTGTTTCCGGTACGAAGGCAGGGTGCCCACGCAGCCCGGTCCGGCGATTTTACGGCCCTCAAACCAGCCCATCCCGTCCAGGATGCAGAAGCTGACGGGCTTATCCCCGTCCAGCGCGCAGTACACCCGGCCGCCCTCGTTAAAGTACTGCACCCAGTCCGGGTTCACTTTTGCCACCGTTTCCCGGAGGGCGGCAAGGGGCCCGGCGTACATCCCGAAGGAAATCCCCTCCGGGCAGGGCAGCGCGTCTTCCCCGGGCAGCTTCGCCCCCCGGGGAAGGATCATCTCCGAAAAGACAGCCTCAGGCGGCAGGGAACGGATGCCCGGGGCGTCAAAGAAGCCGGGGTGCAGCGCGTCAAACAGTTTCCGGTAATTCATGCTGTTTCTCCTTATCCGCGGCGATGTCCGCGAATTCCCTTTCAGCCTCCGCCTCGCCCGGATACGGGTAAGCCGCCAGCTGCTTTTCCAGTTTGTCCCGGAGGGCGGCGGCCTTTTCCCCGTCCTTTTCCGCCAGCAGGGCATAGGCGTATTCGGTGCGCAGGACGGATGGATACCGGGCCATGGCCTTCATGAACTTCATCTGCTCTTTGGAGCGCATCCCCCTGAGCGCTTCGGGACGGTTTTTCGTGATCAGCTCCACGTACATCCGGTCGCAGCGCATCAGCCCTTTGTACAGGCCGGGGATGCTGTCCATACAGAGCAGAGGGTGCATCAGGGCGTCCGCTTCCTCGAACCGGTGCTCGTCCATCAGCCGGCCGCAGGCGAACACGGCCAGGGCGGCGATGATGCCGTTCTTCATTTCCTCGTCCGGGGGGACCTGGAACCATTCCGCCGGCATATCCTTCTGGCGGACACCCCGGGAGACCTCTTCGTTCATCCGGAGCTGGACCCAGAAAGCGCGCATGGCCGCCGGGTCCCGGGCGATGTCCAGGGCGTTCCGGCCATCGTTGCTGACCAGCCCCGTGCGCATCGGCAGCCCGTTGAGCAGGGCAAACATCACGCCCACGGCGCAGAAAACCATCAGCCCCAGCCGCGCCAGAGATTCCGCGGAAAACAAAAGCCCGACACACAGCGCCAGCAGGGCGGTGAGCGCGTTCATCAGCGCGCCCCCGAAATTGTACAGCATCACCGGGATCCTGCCGTCCTTAAAATCCGGCGGGCTCATCAGGCACTGCCCGGCGGTGCCGGCCAGGTCCATCTTTTTCAGCCGGACGCGGCCGTCCCCCTCCCGCAGCCACATGAACTGAAACACCCGGAAGGAACTGAAGCGGTAGCCCGACAGCAGCCCGAACACCAGATGCCCCGCCTCGTGCAGGATAAGCTGCAGGAACAGCGAAGAATACAGGAACGCCGCCAGCAGCAGGACGGACCAGACCCGCTGCCCCTTCGGCATGCCCGCGTCGATGGCGGGAAGGATATACCGCAAATACAGCATCCCGACGACGGCGCCCAGCGCCGCGAAGCACAGGATCCCGAACCACGTCCCAAGGTCCGGTTTCTTTTTCAGTTTCTTCATGCAGGATCTCCAGCTTTGAATCAAATGATTTCCAGGCACCGGCCCGGCAGACCCGCGGCGGCGGCAGCGAATCCAACGGATGATGTTATCCCCGCCATAAATCGGCAGCCCCCGAAAAAAAGCGCAGCATGCTGCTTTCAGCGAGTACGGACATGCGACCCAAAAGCCTTTCCCACTGGGGGCTGTGAGGGCCCGGAAAATGATCCGGTGGATCATTTTCACCGAACAGCGGGCCGGCAGGCCCCGGCGGTGGACCGCGCAGCGGGCCGGATGAGGTTTCACCCATTGTAGGTTCGCAATGGGCCGGATGAGGTTCACTCCTGAAGCTGCGGCAGGCACGCTTTTCTTTTTCAACCTTCTGCCGACTTTCTGCCCCGCCAAAAGAAACCATCCTCCGCCGTGCCCGCGGCGCGATACCGCCCGTTATTTCTTCAGCCGCTTGTCCGCTTTCCGGGCCAGGAAGTCGCCCACCAGCTGGAACGCCTGCACCATGAGGACCAGGACGACCACGCAGGCGTACAGCACGGCGTAGCGGTAGCGCTGGTAGCCGATGGTAATGGCGACCTTGCCGATGCCGCCGCCGCCGATGGCGCCGGACATGGCGGTATAGCCCAGGATGGTGGTGATGGCCAGGGTGAAATTGGTGATCAGGGAGGGCACCGCCTCGGGCAGCATCACCCGCGTCAATATCTGCATCGGGGTCGCCCCCATGCTCTGGGCGGTCTCGATGATGTTGGGGTTGACCTCCCGCAGGCTGCTCTCCACCAGGCGCGCCACGAAGGGGAACGCCGCCACGACCAGCGGCACGATGGAGGCGACCGTGCCCACCGAGGTGCCGATGATCAGCCGGGTCAGCGGGATGACCATCACGATCAGGATCAGGAAGGGCACGGAGCGAAGCAGGTTGATGATGATGTTCAGCAGGGTCATCAGCCAAGCGGGCAGGGGGCGGATGCCCTTGGCGTCCCCCGCCACCAGGACGCAGCCCAGCGGCAGCCCGATGATGATGGCGAACAGCGTGGACAGGATGGTCACGTACAGCGTGGCCCAGATTTCCCCGGGGAAATCACGGATAATGATGTTCCACGCTTCCTGGAGCTTTTCCGGGGTAAAGGCAGTCGAAAAATTCATAGAGCGCCTCCTTTAGGGAAGGGATCGCCGCCCACGTCTTTGTCCAGGCGGACCCCTCCTTCTTCCGGCGGGTACTGGGTGGCCAGGGTCTGCACGCTGACGTGGGGCTGCTTGCGCAGGTAGGAAACCGCCCGGGACAATTCCTCCGGCCCGCCCGGGATCTCCAGCAGCATGTAGCCGTAGGTCTTTCCCCCCGCGGAGCGCATGGAGGCGGTATGCACGCTGGCCAGTACGCCGCAGTCGACGGCCATCCGGGCCAGCATCGGCTTGCTGGCGGCCTCCGCGCCGTTGAAAATCAGGCGGATCCGCTGGCGGGAAGCGCTGTCTTCCACCAGGGAGGCGCTGCCGTCCGCCAGTTCTGGATACACCAGCGTCTGGGTGGCGAAGGCCTGGGGGTCGGTAAAGACCCGGGCCACTTCCCCTTCCTCCACCACGGAGCCGTTTTCCAGGATGGCGACCCGGTTGCAGATCTCCTGCACGACGCTCATCTGGTGGGTGATCACGATCACCGTGATGTTCAGCCGCTGGTTGATCTCCCGGATCAGCTCCAGGATCTGGTGGGTGGTTTTCGGGTCCAGCGCGGAGGTGGCCTCGTCGCACAGCAGCACCCGGGGGTCGGTGATCAGCGCGCGGGCGATGGCGACGCGCTGCTGCTGCCCGCCGGACAGCTGGGCGGGATAGGCGTCAGCCTTGTCCGGCAGACCCACCAGCTTGAGCAGCTCCAGCGCGCGGGCCCGGGCGGCCGCCCGGTCGTACCCCTTGGTCAGCGTCAGGGGCAGCAGGACGTTCTGCAGGCAGGTGCGCTGCATGAGCAGGTTGAACCCCTGAAAGATCATGGTAACCTTGCGGCGGATCTGGCGGAGCTCCTTTTCATTCATGGCGGTCAGACTATGGCCGTCCAGCACGACGTCCCCCGAGGTGGGCTTTTCCAGCATGTTGATGCAGCGGACGAGGGTGCTCTTCCCCGCGCCGCTCATGCCGATGATACCGTAAATGTCCCCGTCGTTGATGGTCAGGGTGACGTTTTTCAGCGCCTCCACTTCCCCCGCGGAGGTTTCAAAGGATTTCGAAAGGTTGACAAGCTGAATCATCGAATCTCTCCAAAAATACGGTGGGTATAATACGTCAGGAAGCGGCGGAGCAGGAAGTCTCCGCCGCAGATGTCTTTATACTGATTTGGTGTATGCCGCTTTATCCGGGCTTACTCGGTGATGCCCAGCGCGGTCAGGTCCGCCTGACGGCCGCCGTAGAGGGCCATGGGCTCGACGTGGATGCCCAGGACGTTGACCAGGTGCGTGCCGTTCTCCTCGTTGAAATTGTCCTGATAGGGGATGTGGGCGAAGTAGTTGGCGAACACCTCACCGGACTCCACCACCAGGTTGGGCTGCACGTAATCGGAGAATTCGATGATGTCCAGGGTGATGTTCTTCTGGGCCAGGATGTCCTTGGCCACGGCCAGCACCTGGGCGTGGGGGGTGGGAGAAGCGGCGACGGAGATGGTCTTGCCGGCCAGCGCTTCGTAGTTCACGGTCGGGTCATAACCGTCGGTGATGTTCTCGATGACGCAGACCACGGAGCCGTCCGCCCAGGTCTGGTTGATGAAATCGGCCACCGCCTGGCTGGACAGCGCGGCGATCAGGGCCTTGGCCTCGTCGGTGTTCTCGCTGCCTTCCTTGACGGACAGCACGTTCACATAGGGGGATTCCGCGTTCTCGATCAGCAGGGAATCGGAAGCGGGGCTGAAGCCGGCGTCCAGGGCGTAGTTGTTGTTGATGATGGCGTAATCCACATCCACCAGGACGTTGGGCACGTTGGCCGCTTCGACCTCGTAGAACTCGATGCCCAGGGGGTTGTCGGTGATGTCGGCGACAGTGGCGGTGATGCCGGCGTTCTCATCCAGCTTGATGATGCCGCTGGCGGCCAGAAGCAGCAGGGCGCGGGCTTCGTTGGTGGTGTCGTTCGGCACGGCGATCGTCAGGCCGTCGGCAAACGCGAACGCGCAGGTCAGGGTCAGCAGGGCGGCGAGAAGGACGGCAGTCAGCTTTTTCATGGTGTTATCTCCTTTTTATATTTCTTTTCATCCATCAAAAAAACGGAGGGCAGAAAGCCTTCCGTTCCCTGATCCTTTTGAAGCCTTCAGGCGGAAACGCTTTCCATGACCAAAGCGCGGCGGCGCATGCACATGCGCGATTCGCACATGCACATCAC
Organism: uncultured Clostridia bacterium; assembly: GCA_946409855.1. Classification (GTDB taxonomy): domain Bacteria; phylum Bacillota; class Clostridia; order Christensenellales; family Aristaeellaceae; genus UBA4246. The sequence continues at coordinate 6,582 of CAMJXZ010000166.1, forward strand.
CCGCATATACATGATGGGGTTCCGCTTCGTCATGTCCGGCAGCTCCTTTCCTTCAGGGGATGTGCGCAGTATAGCACCGGACGCGGCCGGTGTAAAATACCGAAAAAATATACCCGGTTATAATTTTCATTTATAACCGGGTAAAGCGCGGAACCCGCCGTTCGCACATTCTTTCGAAGGACGTTTCGTATTATTTTTTCTTCAGCGGCGTCTGGCCGATGTGCCAGATGCGGTCATTGTACTCGCGGATGGTGCGGTCGGAAGAGAAGATGCCGGAGCAGGCCACGTTGGCGATGGCCATCTTCAGCCACTTTTCCTGGTTCTGATAGTCGTTGTCCACCCGGCGCTGGGCCATGGAGTAGGAGCCGAAGTCCTTGAGGACGTAGTAGGTGTCGTTGAACAGGAGGTTGTGGTAGATCTCCTGCACGGCGGCGGCGTTCTCCGGGAAGAGGGTGCCGTCGATGATCTGGGTCAGGGCGCGGCGCAACTCGGAGTTGGTCTCGTAGA
>CAMJXZ010000167.1 GCA_946409855.1 uncultured Clostridia bacterium
GAAAAGTCCGGCGCGAACAGGGCGCCGAAGTCGCCGATGCCGGAAACCACCCCGGGGATCACGGTGCGCTCCACGTGTTTTTTCATCAGGCGGACGCCTTCGTAGCCCGCTTCGATATTGACGCCGGCGGCGGCGTACGAGGCGGAATGGGAGATGCTCATCCGGTTTTACTCCTTTCCGTTCCAGCAGTAGGTGCACAGCTCACATGCCGGAAGACCGATGGCGTGGATGACGCCCTTGAGGGACTGGAATTCCAGGGAGGCAAAGTGGAACTTGTCGCAGATCGCGCGGCGCAGGGCCTGGCCGCGGGTCGTGCCGCGGTCGGCGTATTCGTCCAGGTGGTTCAGCCCTTCCTCCCCTTCCAGCTCCACGACGATCCGGCGGGCGATCAGGTCCATATCGCTGTTGGAGCGGGAGAAGTTCAGGTACTTGCAGGCGTACATGATGGGCGGGCAGGCGGAGCGCATGTGCACCGCCTTGGCGCCGCTCTCGTACAGGAACTCGACGGTCTCCCTGAGCTGGGTGCCCCGGACGATGGAATCGTCCACGAACAGAAGATTCTTCCCGCGGATCAGCTCCGTGACCGGGATCTGCTTCATCTTGGCGATGCGGTTGCGGGCGTTCTGGTTGGCGGGCATGAAGGAGCGCGACCAGGTGGGCGTGTACTTGATGAACGCCCGGGCGAAATGCCGGCCGCTCTGGTTGGCGTACCCGATGGCGTGGGGGGTGCCGGAGTCCGGCACGCCGCCGACGTAGTCGATCTGGTCGATGTCCGCCGTGCGGCTCGCCTTGTCGTTGAGCGCCATGATGGCGCCGTTTCTGTACCGCATGGATTCCACGTTGACGCCCTCGTAGGTGGAGGAGGGATAGCCGTAATAGCTCCACAGGAACGCGCAGACGCGCTTTTCGGTGCCGGGCGGGCTCAGCTGCTCAAGGCCGTCGGGGGTGATTTCCACGATCTCCCCGGGGCCTAAGTCCCGTACGTCCTCAAAGCCGAGCTTCTGGTAGGCGAAGGACTCAAAGGACACGGCCCAGCCGTCCTCGCTCCGCCCGATCTGGACGGGCAGGCGGCCGACCCGGTCGCGGGCGGCGATCAGGTGGCCGTTGTCCCGCAGGATCAGGATGGAGGCCGTGCCCTCGATCACCTCGTTGGCGAAGCGGATGCCTTCGGCGAAGCTGTCCTTCTGGCTGATCAGGGCGGAAAGCAGCTCGATGCTGTTGATCCTGCCGCCGGTCATGGCATCAAAATAGCAGCCCGGATGGGAAAGGTACTTTTCGATCAGCTCCTCGGCGTTGTTGATGACCCCGATCATGGTCAGCGCGAAGGCGCCCAGACGGGAACGGACCAAAAGCGGCTGGGGGTCCGTGTCGCTGATGCAGCCGATGGCGCTGCAGCCCCGCATTTCCTCAAAGACGTGCTCGAACTTGGTGCGGAAAGGCGAGTTTTCGATGTTGTGGATCTGACGCTGCAGGCCGGTTTCCGGGTCGTAGGCGGCCAGGCCGCCGATCTTTGTGCCGAGATGGGAATGATAGTCGACCCCGAAAAAAACGTCCGCCAGACATTCTTTGGTAGATGTGATGCCGAAAAAACCACCCACGTCCGGGTATCCTCCTTAATTTTGCGCTGCTTTGGGCCGGGACGGCCCGAAGCGGGGAATTACGCGAAGAACAGCCGGGAGAGCGTCATGGGGTCGATGTACTGGCCGTCCTTGTAGACGCGCATGTTGCCGGAGGCGATCTCGTCGATCAGCATGACGTTCCCGTCGTTATCGTAGCCGAACTCGAACTTGATGTCGTACAGGGTCATGCCCTTGGCCTTCATGTCGTCCGCGACGATCTGGGTGATCTGCTGGGTCATTTCCTTGATCCGGTCATACTGCTCGCCCGTCATCACGCCCAGCACGATCAGGCCGTCTTTGGTGACCAGCGGGTCGCCCTTGGCGTCGTCCTTGAAGGTCATTTCCACGTAGGCGGGCAGATCCGCGCCGGCTTCGATGTAGTCGCCGTACCTGCGGATGAAGCTTCCCACCGCCTTGTGCCGGCAGATGACTTCCAGCCCGTGGCCGAACACCCTGGCGGGCAGCACTTCCATGGTGGTGTTGGCGAGGTCCGCGCTGACATAATGGGTTTTGATCCCAGCGGCGTTGACCTTCTCAAAGAAGTAGATGCTCATGCGCAGGTTGACGTCGCCCACGCCGTCGATGGTCAGGCCGACCGAGTTTTCGCCGGGATCGAACACGCCGTCCTTGCCGGTGCAGTCATCCTTGAACTTGAGCAGGTAGTTGCCGTTTTCCAGTTCGTACACGTTCTTGGTTTTGCCGGTGTAAACAAGTTTCGGTTCCATGATCAATCGACTCCTTTTTATTCAAGATGGTTGAATGGCCACAGGGATCACAGCTTTTCCAGGATGCCGGCGTCCTTTTGAAGCACGGCTTCGGCATCCTTCCTGCGCTTTTCGTCCAGGCGGGCGGCGAGGGCTTCGTCGCTGACGGCCAGGATCTGCACGGCCAGCAGCGCGGCGTTGGCGCCGCCGTTCACCGCGACCGCCGCGACCGGGATGCCGGTGGGCATCTGCACGGTGGAAAGCAGGGCGTCCAGCCCGTCCAGCACCGGCCCCTGGCAGGGGATGCCGATCACGGGCAGGGTGGTATTGGCGGCGACGGCGCCGGCCAGATGGGCGGCCATGCCCGCCGCGACGATCAGCACTCCGAACCCGTTCTCCCGGGCATGAAGCGCGAAATCCCTCGCCTGAACCGGGGTGCGGTGGGCGGAGTAAACATGGACCTCGAAGGGAACATCAAAGGCCCGGAGCATATCGGCCGCTTTGCGGACGACCGGCAGGTCGCTGTCGCTGCCCATGATGATGCCAACCTTGCGCATGGCGGGTGCCTCCTTTCAGGTGCGGGGGAATCGGACACCTGTCAAGTGTATCATCACGGACCGCCTGTGTCAAGCCGCAATGTTCGGAATTTCCAAATTCGCGCTGTTTTTGCCATGGTTTTTCTGGGATGACATGGCGGATATGGTCGAAAAAACACGAACAATCAAAAAAATATTTTTTTGTTCGTGCGTATTTTTTCTCGTTGACAGATGCCTGCCTTTGTGGTATGATCACTCAAGTCACAGGTCTTTAAGCCGTTCCTGTGAGTTCGGCAAGACGGTGCGCGCGGCGGGCGGCGGAACGCCCGGCTGTTCTTTGCCGCCTTCGTCTTGCCTCACGGCAGACGTTTTTTTTAGTTTACGTGACGGCCAGAAAGGGGCAGGCATGGATCAGATGCGCTTTATCGGTTTTCCGGAAGGCTTCCCGCAGGACCGGCTATCCTCTCTTTCCCTTCCGGACATTAAAGGCTGTACTGTTTTTCCCGGTTTTTGCGATGTGCACGTGCACTTTCGCGAACCGGGATTTTCTTATAAAGAGACCATCGCTTCCGGAAGCCGCGCCGCGGCGCGCGGGGGGTATACGGCGGTGTGCGCCATGCCCAACCTGAACCCGGTGCCGGATTCGCTTGAGCACCTGGAAGAGGAGCTCCGGCTGATCCGGGAAACGGCCTGCATCGGCGTCTGGCCGTACGGCGCGCTGACCGTCGGCGAAAAGGGCCGGCAGCTGGCTGCCCTTTCCGAGATGGCCCCGTACGTCGCCGCCTTTTCGGACGACGGCAAGGGGGTGCAGGACGAAGAAATGATGCGGGCCGCCATGCGGGAAGCAAAGCGGCTGGGCAAAGTGATCGCCGCCCACTGCGAGGACGAGTCGCTGGTCCGGGGCGGCTGCATCCATGACGGCGCGTACGCCGCGGCCCGCGGGTATCCCGGCATCTGTGCGGAAAGCGAATGGAGGCCGATCCAGAGGGATGTCAGGCTGGCGGCGGAAACGGGCTGCGCCTATCACGTCTGCCATATTTCCTGCAAGGAAAGCGTTGAAATCATCCGGGAGGCCAAGCGGTCCGGCGTCGACGTGACCTGCGAGACGGCGCCCCACTACCTGCTGCTGGACGAGGACGACCTGCAGGAGGAAGGAAGGTTCAAGATGAACCCGCCGCTGCGCGGCCGGGCGGACCGGGAAGCGCTGCTTGAGGGGCTTTCGGATGGCACCGTCGACATGATCGCCACCGACCACGCCCCCCACAGCGCTTTGGAAAAGAGCAGGGGCCTCAAGGACAGCGCGTTTGGCATCGTCGGCATCGAGACGGCGTTCCCGCTTTTGTACACGTACCTGGTGCGCCGGAACGTGATTTCCCTGGAAAAGCTCACGGAGCTGATGACGGTGAACCCGCGCCGGCGTTTCGGCCTTCCCATGGAGGACGGCTGGACGGCGTGGGACCTTTCAAAACAGTATGTGATCGACCCGGAACAGTTCCTGTCCAAAGGCAGGGCGACGCCGTTTGAAGGCTTTGAGGTTTTCGGCGAATGCGTCCGGACCGTTTCCGGCGGGCAGACCGTTTACTCAAGATAAATCAGGAGGTTTGGGAACATGTCAAAGCGTACGGATATCAAAAAGGTGCTGATCATCGGCTCCGGCCCCATCGTCATCGGCCAGGCGGCGGAATTCGATTACGCCGGCACCCAGGCCTGCCTGGCCCTCAAGGAGGAAGGCTACGAGGTAATCCTGTGCAACTCCAACCCCGCGACCATCATGACGGATACCGCCATCGCGGACAAGGTATACATGGAGCCGCTGACCCTGGAATACGTCGCCAAGATCCTCCGGTATGAGCGGCCGGACGCCATCGTGCCGGGCATCGGCGGCCAGACGGGCCTGAACCTCGCCATGCAGCTGGAAAAGAAGGGCATCCTCCGGGAATGCGGGGTGGAGCTGCTGGGCACGTCCAGCCGTTCCATCGAGCGGGCGGAGGACCGGGAGCTGTTCAAGGAAATGTGCCTGAAGATCGGCGAGCCGGTCATCCCCTCCGAAATCACGTACGGGATCGAAGAGGCCAAACAGGCGGCGCAGCGCATCGGCTACCCCGTGGTGCTGCGGCCCGCCTTCACCCTGGGCGGCACCGGCGGCGGCTTTGCCAACAACGAAGAGGAGCTCACCGAGATCTGCGCCAACGGCTTTGCCCTATCCCCGGTGCATCAGGTGCTGGTGGAAAAAAGCGTCAGAGGGTATAAGGAAATCGAGTTTGAGGTCATGCGCGACTCCAACGACCACGCCATCACCATCTGCGGGATGGAGAACGTCGATCCCGTGGGCGTGCACACCGGGGACAGCATCGTGGTCGCCCCGATCCTGAGCCTGAACGACCATGACCTCAAAATGCTCAACGACAGCGCGATCCGGATCATCCGGGAGCTGGAGATCGAGGGCGGGTGCAACGTGCAGTTCGCACTGAACCCGGATTCCTCCGAATATTTCCTGATCGAGGTCAACCCCCGGGTGTCCCGTTCTTCGGCGCTGGCGTCCAAGGCCAGCGGCTACCCCATCGCCCGGGTCACCGCCAAGATCGCCCTGGGCATGGCGCTGGAAGAGATCTCCGTGGCGGGCGGTACCGCGGCCATCGAGCCTTCCCTGGATTATCTGGTGGCCAAGTTCCCGCGCTTCCCCTTCGACAAGTTCGCCACTGCCCCCAACACCCTGGGCACCCAGATGAAGGCCACCGGCGAGGTGATGGGCATCGGGAGCAACCTGGAAGAATGCCTCCTCAAGTCCGTCCGGTCGCTGGAAACCGGGGTGTGCCATTTCCACCTGCCCAAGTTCGATTCCTGGACGGACGAAGCGCTGACGGAATACATCGTTGAGTTCCGGGACGACAACGTCTACGCCGTTTTCGAGCTCCTGCGCCGGGGCACCCCGATCCATGTCCTGCACGAAAAGACCATGATCACGGAGCTGTTCCTGGAATCCTTCGCCCGGATCGTGGCGATGGAAAACACCCTGAAGGCCCGGATCAATTCGGTGGATACGCTGCGGGAAGCCAAGAAAATGGGCTTTTCCGACGCGTATATCGCAAAGCTGTGGAACCTGTCCGAAACGGAAGTGTACCAGAAGCGCCTGGCAAGCTCCATCACCCCGGTGTTCCGCATGGTGGATACCCTGCACACCGGCAAATACATCGCCTATCTGTATTCTTCCTACTCCAATCAGAACGACTCCCGCCTGTCCGGCAAGCGGAAGATCGTGGTGCTGGGCGCCGGCCCCATCCGCATCGGCCAGGGGGTGGAGTTTGACTATTCCACGGTCCACGCGGTGCAGACCATCCGCCGGGCGGGGTACGAGGCCATCATCATCAACAACAACCCCGAAACCGTGTCCACCGACTACACCACCGCCGACAAGCTGTATTTTGAGCCCCTGACGCCGGAAGACGTGATGGCCATCATCGATTTTGAAAAGCCGGAGGGCGTCATCGCCTCCCTGGGCGGCCAGACGGCCATCAACCTGGCGCAGCCCCTGATGGAGCGCGGGGTGCGGATCATCGGGACGGACTGCGACGCCATCGAGCGGGCGGAAAACCGGGACAGCTTTGAAAAGATCCTTTTGGAGCTGGGGATCCCCCAGCCCAAGGGCCAGGCGGTCACCAACATTGAAGACGGCGTGCGCGCGGCGGCGGAGATCGGCTATCCGGTGCTGGTCCGGCCTTCCTTTGTGCTGGGCGGCCGCGCCATGCAGATCGTAGGCAACGAGCAGCAGCTGCGCAAATACCTGAAGACCGCCGTGGAAATCGACGCCGACAAGCCGGTGCTGGTGGACAAATACATCCAGGGCAAGGAGGTCGAGGTGGACGCCATCTGCGACGGCCGGGACGTGTTCGTCCCCGGCATCATGGAGCTGGTGGAGCGCACCGGCGTCCATTCCGGCGACTCCATCAGCGTGTATCCCCCCTTCAGCATCTCCAACAAGGTCAAGGGCATCATCCTGCAGTACGCCAAAAAGCTGGGGCTCGGCATCGGGATCATCGGGCTGTACAACATCCAGTTCATTGTGGACAAGCAGGACAACGTGTATATCATCGAGGTCAATCCCCGGTACTCCCGGACGGTGCCGTTCCTGTCCAAGGCCACCGGCTGGTCCCTGGCGGATATCGCCACGGAGGTCATCCTCGGCAAGAGCATGAAGGAGCAGGGCATTTTCGA
>CAMJXZ010000168.1 GCA_946409855.1 uncultured Clostridia bacterium
AGCATCAGCATGTTGGTGTACCAGGGGATCAGGCCGGCGTTGAAGTACATGGTGACCACCAGGGCCCGGTACCAGAAGGAGCGTTTCCACATCTTCTTCTTGGTGACCAGGTAGCCGGCCCAGGCGCTGGTCAGCACCATCAGCACGGTGCCCAGAACGGTCCGGGCCACGGTGACGATCAGGGCGTTGATCAGCTCCTGCTGGCCCATGATGCGCTCGTAGTTTTTGAGGTGGATCCCCTGGGGGTAGAAGTTGATCTGCCCGCCCGCCACCAGGTCGTTGGCGGAGATGGTGTTGATGAAGAGATAGTAGAAGGGGAAGACGCAGATGAAGGTGAACAGGACAAAGAAAATGATGATGGCCGTGTCAAACAGGGGCTGCCGGGAGAAGACCGCGTAGCTGACGATCAGGGCGATCAGCGCGGCGATCATCACGATGGGCAGGGTGGCCGGCCATTCCCGCACGTGCTCGGAGACGAGCGCCGGCTCGGAGACGGCCGCCTGCCAGGGATTGAACTCCCCGCCGAAGACGGAGCGGGCCATTTCCTCGCCCTCGGCCCGGACCAGCTTTTCCGCGTCTTCCCGGCTGGTCCAGGAGGCCGTCAGGGTCAGCGCCGCCGGGTCGGCGGTGGTGGCAAAGCGGATGTGGCTGCGGATGTCCTTGACGCCGGCCTGAATGCCGGCCGCGGCGGCGACGCGCGCTATGAAGGCGTCGTCCTGGAGCGCTTTGGTCAGGCCGGTCACCAGGTCCAGGGTAACCCCGTAGAACCGGTCCGGCAGGGCGGCGGCCGCTTCGTCGGTCAGACGGAAGCGCACCTGCCAGGCGGTGCCGTCCCCGCTCGTGTCGGAAATCTCCGCCTCCGCCTGGTCCTGGGCGGCCGGAGCGCCGAAGATCAGCGCGCCGAACTGCTCCGCGGCGGTCCGGGCGATGGTTTCGGCCAGGGCCGGGTCGCTGTTTTTGACGGTGAGGAGAACGGTCTGACGGGTTTCGTCTTCCGGGTCGTCGGCGGCGCTCACCATGTCCTTAAGCTCCCTGGGCTTGATCAGCACGCCCCGGGCCGCCTGGATGGCGTCGGTGATGTTCCGGTAAAACAGGCCCTTGTTCTTGCTGCCCACGGCGCCCAGCTCTTCCAGCAGGGCCCCGCGGATATTGAGGCTGCGGGTGGTGAAGGAGGAATCGCTGCCGGACATCAGGGTTTCCGTATCCGTGATGGTCAGGGTCGCCCGCACGGTGTCGGCGTAGCGGGGCGTGACGATCTTTTCGCAGTAGACCCAGGCCAGCAGGGCGCACAGCGCGGTGGAACCCAGCACCAGCAGGAGCTTGATCCCCCAGGAGGGGCCGCGGCGGACGCCAGGCTTCTGATTGTTCTGTGTCATGTCCGCACCCCCTTATATGATGCTCTCGCCGCGCACGGCCTTCGAGATGCCGTTGGCGCCGAAGAGCAGGATGACCGCGATGAGGGATTTGAGGATGCCCACCACCGTGGAGACCGACAGCTGGTTGTTGCCGATGCCCAGGCTGTAGACGTACAGGTCCAGCACCTCGATGTAGTTGCCGTTGTAGGGGTTGGAGAAGACCAGGTACTGCTCCATCCCGTTGGAGAGGATGCCGGCGATGCTCATCAGGAGCATGACCATGTAGGTGGGGATCAGGCCGGGGATGGTGATGTGCCAGATGCAGTGGAAGCGGTTGGCGCCGTCCACCCGGGCCGCCTCGTAGAGCTGCTGGTCGATGCCGGCGATGCCCGCCACGTAGATGATGGCGCTCCAGCCCAGGCCCTTCCAGGTGCCCCACAGGAGCATCTTGATCCAGGTGCCGTCCGCGCTGGCCAGGAAGTCCGTCCGGGCGTGGCCGGTGGTCAGCATCGCCATCAGGTTGTTGATCAGGCCGTCCGCGGAGAAGATGGAGAGGGCCACCGCGTACACCAGCACCCAGCTCAGGAAGTTGGGGATGGTGGTCAGGGTCTGCACGGTGCGCTGGAACTTGGTGTAGCGCACCTCCGCCAGCAGCACGGCAAAGGCGATGGGCAGCCAGCTGGTCAGGATGCCCAGGCCGCTCATGACCAGGGTGTTGCGCAGCACCTGGAGGATCCGGGAGGAAAAGCCCGGGTCGTTGATCAGAAGGGTGAAGTTGTTCCACCCCACGAAGATCTCCCGGGTCAGCTCGTCGCCGGCCTTGGCGTTGTAGAAGGCGTAGCGCCAGCCGTAGATCGGCAGGTAGGCGAACACGAAGGAGAGCAGCAGCACCGGCAGGAACATGATGAAGAGCTTGAACTGCTCCTGCATTTCCGCCTTGGCCTCCGCCGGCTTTTTAAACGCGAAAAACAGCACCGGCAGCGAGACGGCCAGCAGCGCGATGCCGCCCACGGTCCAGGCCGTGTCGGCAAAGGCCGGCCACTGGAGCGCCAGGTTGTTCAGGTGCTCCGCCACATGGCTTTCCGGGATGTCCATGCCCCGGACGAAGGCTTCGATCTGCCGGTAGGCCCCGCGGTTGACCGCCAGGCCCGTCAGGATCAGCGCGGCGCCCGCCAGGGGGAACCAGACGCCGATCCGGCGCATCTTCCGGTTGCCCAGGCTGACGCAGGCGCCCGCCCCCGCCGCGATGACCCCCAGCAGCACCATGGCGCAGCCCAGCATGGACTGGCGCAGGTCCCCGGCCCGCAGGGCAAAGCGGCTGTTCCCTTCCACCATGTAGGCGCCCAGCTTGGCGGTGATGGTGGAAAAGGAGGTAGCGGAGGTAAGCAGGGTCAGGTTGCTGCTGATCTGGGCGGAGATGCGTCCCGGATTAAAAGGCGGGAAGAACACCATCAGAAACACCAGCACGATCACGATCCGGTGGATCCACAGCGCGGTCCGTTCGCCGCCGCTGCGCTGCGGAGCAGGGAGACTGTTCTGCAAAGCCATCACCTCTTGTGCTTTCATTCAAGAAGCGGCAGCACTTCCCAGCAAGAGAAGCGCTGCCGCCGGGTATCAGATCATTTCCCTTGCGGGACAGGCTCAGTCGGTCAGGCCGGTCACGGTGAAGGTGATGACGATGGAGCTGTTCGGGCCGGGCATGGTGTAGCCGAAGGGATCCTCGCTGCGGTTGTACTCGTCGAAGATCACCAGCCGGACGTATTCGCCGGAGGTATCCACGTCGGTGTATTCCTTGGTGGCCTGGTCGCCGATCTTGACGCGCACGCCCTCGATGGTCACGAAGCCGTCCTTGACCAGCTTGGAGGGCAGGTCGGTGGAGACGAACAGCAGGCGGAACGCCTCGTCGGTGCCGAAGCCCATGTCGCCGGTGGTCAGGGAGACGGTATACTCGCCTTCCGCGGTCAGCACGGCGTCCTCAAAGGTCCCGCCGTAGTCCACGGCGTTGTTGTCGGCGTCCCAGCCGGTCAGGCGGCTGAAGAAGTCCGGATGCTCGGCGGAATCGCGGCCGTAGTTGGCCTCGTCCCAGCTGTTGCGGAAGATGTAGCTGGTGGTCTGCACGCCGATGTAGGCGTTGTAATCCTTGGCCTGGAGCTCGGCGGCCTCTTCCTCGGTCAGGGGCGCGTCGGCGGATTTCTCGGCGGGCTTGCCGTAGATGTAGTTGAAGGTCACTTCCACGCTGGTAACGGAGGCGAAGGCTTCCTTGTCCACGATGATGGCGGCGGCGCCTTCCAGGTCGCCGTCCGCGCGGCGGGCTTCATTGGGCAGGGAGGAAACCCATTCGTTGTAGATGTTCTCGCGGGTGGTGACGCCGTCGTCGCTGGTGGTAAAGCCCTTGCCCAGGGTCAGGGCTTCGCCGTTGACCTTGACCTCGGTGACGTCGATGAAGTAGCCGCCGAAGGTCTTTTCGCCGTTGGTGACGCCCACCGCGGCGAAGGCCAGGCCTTCCGCGGGCTCGTCAAAGGAAAGGCTGACGGTGTAGGTGCCGGGGCCGTCCACGGTCACGTTGCCGGCCGTGACGCCTTCCGGCGCGTCGCCGCCGAAGTACTGCTTGGCCCAGGCGGCGTCGGCATACATGATGTAGGCGGTGTCGGTCACGGGCACGAGGCTGAAGTCCACTTCGATCTTATTGACGCCGGTGAACAGGGCGGGATCCACCGTCTTGGGGGAAGCGTCGTCCAGCACGCCGTCAAAGGAATGGGCGTCATCGGGCAGGGCGGAAACCCATTCGTTGTAGATGTTCATCCGGGTGGTGATGCCGTCGTCGGAGGAGGTGTAGCCCTTCTCAAAGGCGATGGCTTCGCCGTTCAGGCGGATCTCGTTGATCTTGAGGTACGCGCCGGGGTAGGTCTTTTCGCCGTTGGCGACGCCCAGGGCGCAGAAGGCCAGGCCTTCGGAGGGGGCGGCCAGCTCCAGGGCGGCGCTGTAGTCGCCGAAGCCGTCGATCACGGCGTTTACGGCGGTGACGCCTTCAGGCGCTTCGCCGCCAAAGTAGGACACGGACCAGTCCGCGTTGGCGAACATGACGAACGCGGTATCCAGGGGATACTTATGCAGCACGAAGTCGATCTCCACGCTGCTGACCGCCTCGAAGGCCGCCTTGTCCACGATGACGGGCGCGGCGCCGTCGAGGGAGCCGTCATAGGAACGGGCGTCGGCGGGCAGCTCGGAAACCCATTCGTTGTAGACGTTCATGCGGGTCTCCACGCCGTCGTCGGAGGAAGTGTAGCCCTTGGTGAAGGGGATTTCCTCGCCGTTGACGCGGATGGCCTTGATTTCGATGGTGTAGTTGGGCAGGGCAGCCTCGCCGCCCTTGATGCCCAGCGCGGCAAAGGACAGCCCGGCGGCCGGCGCTGCGAACTGCAGGCCCACGGTGTATTCGCCCGCGCCCGCGACGGAAGCGTTGGCGGCCGTCACGCCCTCAGCGTCGGCGGCGAAATACTGGGTGCTCCAGTCGCTGTTCGCATACATGATGTAGGCAAAGGGTTCCGCGGGGGCCGCCGCTTCCTCGGCGGCGGCAAAGGGCGCCGCGCTCAGCGCGAGGGAGAGGCACAGCGTGATCGCCAGCAGGGTAGTGAATCTCCTGGTCATGTACATATCCTCCTTTTTATTCCGCGGACAGATGTTCTTCCGGCGCTGCCCGCTGCCGCCGCAGGGTGGCACAGTGTTCTGTGCATCTGTTGCTCATTATATGATTATTTGTTGCTTTTGTCCATATCCAAATACAAAAATATCCATCCTGAAAGCAAAGAAAAAACACGGGATGTCTGAACGGCGCTTCGCATCCTCTGCCCCTTGATTCCTTTGCTGTTCAGTGCTACAATTTATATCTGAAATCTGATTTTTACTGATGATTTGTCCTGCGTTCCATTCTGCCGGAATCTGTCCGTATTGCCGGCGCATACATAAGGAGGCGTCAAGATGATGAAACGTTTGATTGCTGTGCTGCTTGTGTTCTGCATGTTTTTTTCTTTTGCGCTTGCCGAAGAGGAAAAGCCCAAAGAAGAGGAACAGCCTAAATCTGTATGGGACTCGATTGGCGGCTGGTTTGGTCAGGCGTGGGAAGATACGTCGGGCTGGGTTTCGCAGGCGTGGGCCGACGCGTCCAAATGGGTGAAGGGCGCCTGGGGCGACGCGTCCGGATGGGTGGAACAGGCCTGGAATGATTCGTCCGAATGGGTGACCGAGATCTGGGGCGACGTTTCCTCCTGGACGGCGGAAACCTATGAGTCCGCTTCCGGCGCCGTCAGCGCCTGGTGGGTGAAGACCTTCAACAAAGTGACCGAATCCGAAAGCAATCCCTGGGAATGGCTTACTTCAGAGACGGCGTCCTTAACGCCTGAAATGCGCGAGGCGCTGAAATCCGTCAGGGAAGCGGCCATGGCGAACGGCGAGGACGCCGAGGCCAAAGTCAGGAGCGCTTTTGACGGGATCATGAAGCAGCTCGACATCGCCGATGAAAACGCCCAGAAAATCTGGGATACGATCAAAGCCTACGCGGAACAGAAGGGCATTTCCGAACTGGCCGCGCTGAAGATGTCACTGCCGTACCTGCTTCAGCTGAAGATCGACAGCAGCGAATCGGAGGACAGCATTCCCGCGGTCGCGGTAGCGCAGTACCTGACCGGGGTCATCGAGAAAATGAAGGTCAGCACCAATGAAGCGGCGGACGATATTGTCAAACAGCTGAACGAAGCGCTCCAGGGCATCTGACCGGATAATTCGGGAAAACCGGCGGATGCGCCTCCGGATGCCTTCCCTGACGGATTTTTCCGCCGAATCCATCCCGGATCCGCAGATATAATAGATATAATAATTGAAAGCTCCTCATCGGGAAGATCAAGAGAAATGCCCCATGAGGAGTTTTTTGCATGCCGCGCCGGAGAGGGGCGAGCGTCCCGCCCGTCCATCGGCCGTTTTTTCCAGCAATGGGCCGCGTCTTTTCAGCCCGGGTTTCCCGCATCGTTCCGGGTTTGCCTGTTCCGGTGATTTTTTTATTGACGTTTCGGGGTTCAAAAGATATAATAATGCGGTATTTGTGCCCTGCACGCGGGGAATGGCGGCGGAGGCACCGGGAAAGGGGGCGGTCCGGCGGATGAAAAAGAGCCTTTTCGGGCTTTTCTTCGGCGTTTTGCTGATGCTGCTGATGCTGGCCGCCATGGTGTCCGCCCCGGCCGAAGAGGAGGCGCCCGCGCCGAAGCCCGTCCAGCCGGTGACCGCCTGCGAGATGCTCCCGCAGCCGCCTTTGGCGCCGGACCGCGCGGAAGGCAGAGGGGAGCCCGCCCCGCAGCGGCGGGAGGCCGTCAGCCTGACGGCCCGGGTTTCCGTCCCTTCCTGCCCGGCGGCGGACGCAAACGGCGTCCCGCTGCTGCGCATGACCTACCGCCGCGCCAATTTCCGGGCGTTCCACTTCCCGGACGAGGCCGGGTAGGGGACGCGCTGAGTCTGAGCACAAACGCGCGGCGGGAAGCCGGACGCGGCCGGAGCAGCCGTGCCTCTTCCTTCCGGTTTTTATCCTGTGAACCGATGACTGATTAAACGAAAGAAGGACAACCAACATGTCAAAGCCTCAAAAAACGCGCAAGCCCATGGCGTCCAGGACCAAGGGCGCGATCGTGCTGTGC
>CAMJXZ010000169.1 GCA_946409855.1 uncultured Clostridia bacterium
GCCTGAAGAAGAAGAACATCGAAGTCAACCGCAAGATGCTGGCTGACCTGGCCGTGAACGACGCGGATGCTTTCCGGCAGTTCGTCGAGATCGCCAAAGAGGCGTAAGAAACGCACCGCGCTTGATCCCGCTCGTTATTCCCCTGCTGCAAGTGCAGTTCCGCACCGGCAGCAGGGGTTTTTTTATTTTTCTTGTCATCTGCCCTCTGTTCATGATACAATGGGGTCCACGAACCATAAGACAAACCGTAAAATTTTTAAAGCGCTTTTCCGGGCGTTTTGGAGGATCGAATGAAATTTCTTCATCTGGCGGACCTGCATCTTGGCAAGCTGATGCACGACCTGTCCCTGCTTCCGGATCAGGCGTTCATTCTGGACCGGATTCTTTCCATCGCCTCCCGGGAAAAGCCTGACGCCGTACTGATCGCGGGCGATGTGTACCAGCGTTCCGCGCCGCAGGCGGAGGCCATGGCGCTGTTTGACCGTTTTGTATCCGGGCTGGCGGAAAAAGGCATCCGGGTATTCATCATCAGCGGGAACCACGATTCCGCGCTGCGGATCTCGTATTTTTCATCCCTGATCCGTTCCTCCGGCGTATTTGTCAGCGAAGCGTTTGACGGTATACTCCGGTATGTTTCCATGCAGGACGAGTACGGCGAGGTCCGCGTTTACCTGATGCCTTTCCTCCGGCCGTCCCAGGTCCGCCGCGTGTACCCGGATGCGGAGATTTCGACCTTTCAGGACGCCGTGGGCGAAGTGCTCCGCCGCACGGAGATCGATCCGGAAAAAAGGAACATCCTGCTTTGCCACCAGTTTATCACCGGCTCCGAAACGTCCGATTCAGAGGATCTGTCCGTTGGGACGCTCGAAAACATCGACGCCTCCCTGTTTGACGCGTTTGATTACGTGGCGCTCGGGCATATTCACCGGCCCCAGAAAATCCGCCGGGATACGCTGCGCTACGCGGGTTCTCCCCTGGCGTACTCCTTTTCGGAGGCCGGGCAGCCCAAGAGCGTGCCCGTCGTGACCATGCTGGAAAAAGGTCATATCACCGTGGACACAGTCCCCCTTGCGCCGCAGCATCCGGTGCGGCGCCTGTCCGGGACTCTGGATGAACTGATGCAGATGCCCTACAGCGAGGATTACCTGTGGATCACCCTGCGCGACGAGCTGGTGCCGCCGGACGCGAGGGTCACCCTGAGCGTCAATTATCCCAACATGATGAAGTATTCGGTTTCCAACTCAAAAACCAGGTTTGACATGGACGCCACCGTCCTTCAGCGTCTGGAAAACAAATCCATCCCCGACCTGTTCTCTGATTTCTACCGTCTTCAGAACAACATGCAGGAGCCTACCGGAGATCATCTCCGGATTCTGAACCGGGTGCTCCGGGAATTGGAGGAAAACCCATGAAGCCGCTTAAACTGGAGCTGTCCGCCTTCGGCCCCTACGCCGGAAAAACCGAGGTGGACTTTACCGCCTTCGGCGAGGAAGGGCTTTTCCTGATCACCGGTGATACCGGCGCTGGAAAGACCACCCTGTTTGACGCCATCAGCTTTGCCCTGTACGGAGAGGGCTCCGGCGGGAAAGAACGGCGCGGCAGCAAATCCTTCCGTTCCGACTACGCTTCCCCCAGGACCGAAACATACGTCACCCTGACCTTCCGGCACAAAGGGCAGACCTGGCGGATCCGGCGCAACCCGGAATACGAGCGGCCGAAGCTCAGCGGTACGGGCATGACGACCCAGACCGGGGACGCAGAACTTCTCAACCTGGATACCGGGCTGGTCATCAGCGGCATCAAGGAAGTCAATCCCAAAGTATTTGAGCTCCTGGGGCTGACCCAGGACCAGTTCAGGCAGACCATGATGATCGCGCAGGGGGATTTTCTCAGGATCCTGAACGCCTCCTCGGACACCAGAAGGCAGCTGTTCCAGAAGCTCTTCAACACCTCCGTTTATTTCCGGCTCCAGCAGAAGCTGCAGGAAATGAACGGCGCCTGCCAGCGTGAAAAAGAAGCGCTGGACAGCCGGATCCAGCAGTCCGCCGCCCGCATCCGCCCGGAAGATGATTTTGAGGACCGGGAAACCATCGAAAAATACCGGCAGGAAGCGCGGTACGCGGATCTGCTTCTGCCGCTGCTGGACAAGCTCATCAACACGGAACGGGAACGCCTGCGGCATCTTGCGGAAGAAAAAAAGACACTGGAAAGCAGGGAAGCGGCGATCATTGCCGCCATCGAAAAAGCCAAAGCCGTCAACAGTGATTTTGACGCCCTTTCGCAGACGGAAGACGAGCTCCGTCAGCTGATCAGCCGTCAGGACGAAATGGACCGCCTGGAAGAAGGGCTGGCGGGCGCCCGGAAAGCGCAGGCCCTGGCCCCGGAGGAAGCGCTGCTCAAAAGCAGGCTGGCGGATACCGACCGGCAGCGCGTTGAGCTGGCGTCAGCCGAAAAAGCCCTGAAGGGTGCGGAAGAACGTCTCCCCCAGGCGGAAGCCCTGGCGCTGGAAGCGCAAAAAGAATCCCCCCGGGCGGACGAACTGCTCGCCGGCGCGGAGCTGCTTGCCGGCGCCCTGCCCGCGGTCAGGGATCTTGCCCGGCTGCAAAAGCAGCTGGCCGGTCAGACCAAAACCGTCGAAAGCCTGCTGAAAGCCGCCGCCGGCGCGGATGCGGCTTATGTGACCGCGCGGAACGGATATTATCACAGCCAGGCGGGCCTGCTGGCCGCGGAACTGGAAAATGGACAGCCCTGCCCGGTATGCGGCGCCGTTGAACATCCAAACCCCGCGAAGCTGACAGAGGATACCGTCACCCGGGCGGATATGGAACAGGCGGACGAGCGCAGAAGGAAGGCGGCCGATCAGCTGCACAGCGCGGATACCCTTCTGACCGAAACCAGGGAAAAAGCAAGCGCGGCAAAGAAACGGCTGGAGGAACTGCAGCTGAACGAATCGGCAGATGAGAAAGAGCTCCTGCAAAAGATCAGGGAACAAAAAGCGGAAGCCGCCGCCATCCGGGACGCCATCGACCAGACGGCCAAATCCCTCAAGGAACTGCAGATCAGCGCCGAGAACAGCCGTCATGCCGTGGAACTGGGAACAAACCGCCTTTCATCCCTGCAGGAGGAAACGGAGTCCCTGAGCGCCTCCTTCCTGAAACAGCTTGCGGAAGCCGGTTTTGAAACCGAGCAGGAATACCAGCTGGCCAAATGGCCTTCCGCCAAAGTCAAGCAGGCGGAAAAGGACCTCAGAACGTACAGTGAACGCAGGAAATCCCTGACCGACCGGCAGGAAATGTTCCGGGAAAAGCTGAAAGACCTGCAGCGGACCGATCTGACCGGTCTGACCGCTCAGCGGGAGGAACTCCGAAGCCGGAAAGACCGGACCGATCAGTCTCTCTCCGTCCTGCGGACAAGGGCCGCCATCCACGAAGACGTTCAAAAAGAGATCCGGGATGCCCGGGCGCAGCAGGCCCGGCAGGCCGCGGACTGGGCGGTCATCAGCGATCTGCACGCCTGCTGCGCGGGCGCCGCCGGAAGCGGGCTGAGAAGCCGGATGACGTTTGAAGCTTATGTACAGCAGTATTATTTCAAGCAGGTGGTCGCGGCCGCCAACAAGCGGCTCACCGTGCTGACAGACGGCATGTTCGTCCTCCGCTGCCGGGAGGAGACGCAGAACCGCCAGCGTCAGAGCGGGCTGGACCTGGATGTGCTGGACCGGGGCACCGGCCTTTGGCGGGAGGTATCCACCCTTTCCGGCGGCGAATCCTTCCAAGCCAGCCTGGCCCTGGCGCTGGGGCTGTCCGATGTGGTCCAGGCCCAGAGCGGCGCTATCCGGATGGACGCCATGTTCATCGACGAAGGGTTCGGCACCCTGGATGAAAACGCGCTCCGGAACGCTCTGCAGGCACTGAGCGAGCTGGCCGGCGGCAAGCGGCTGATCGGCATCATCTCCCATATCCGCGACCTGGAAGAAAGGATCGACCGGCAGATCATCGTGACCAAGACGCTCACCGGTTCAACGCTCAGCATCATTTCCTGAACTGCGCTGAGGGCCGGCTGCCATACAAAGACAAAACAGAAAGGAAGGATGTCCCATGATGGAACTTGTTCAGAACACCCTCAGCCGTTTTGTTGCGGACGGCCAGATCGCGGGCTGCTCGGCCCGGATCATGCGCAGCGACGAAGTCTGTTTTGAAGGAAGCTTCGGATACGCCGACATTGAGAAAAAGATCCCCATGTCCGACAGCACGATCTTCCCCATCGCGTCCATGTCCAAGGTGGTCACCGTCGCCGGGATCATGCAGCTGTACGAGCAGGGCCTGTTCAAGCTCTGGGATCCCGTCAGCGAATTCCTGCCCGGTTTCAAAAACCCGACCATCGCCAAAGAAAACCCCGACGGCAGCTATGAGATCGTCCCCGCCAAGGGCGAAGTGACCATGCGTCAGCTGTTCACCATGACCAGCGGCGTCCCCTATCCCGGGAACGACACGGCCGCCGCCAGAATCCGGTCCGAAAAAGAAAAAGCGTACTATGCGTCCCTGAAGCCCGAAAAGGGCGACCCGCTTCCCGGCACGCGTGATCTGTGCAACATGGTCGGTCAGCTGCCGCTGGCTTTCGAGCCGGGCGAAAAATGGATGTACGGGTATTCCATCGATGTCCTGGGCGGTGTCATCGAAGCGCTGACGGGCAAAACGCTGGGCGAGTACCTGAAGGAAAACATTTATGACCCGCTGGGCATGAAAGATACCGGGTTCTATATTCCGAAGGACAAGGCGGATCGTGCCGCCAGGCTTTATCACATCCAGGACGGCATGAAACCGTCCGACAGAGTATACCCGGACGCCAAGCCTTTATTTGAAAGCGGCGGCGGCGGTCTGTTCTCCACCGTCCGGGATTATTCCCGTTTCGCGCAAATGCTGCTGCACGGCGGCACGCTGGACGGCGTACGCATCCTCGGCCGGAAGACGATCGACCTGATCTCCACCGATCACCTCAACGCACAGCAGCGCGCCACCGACAGCTGGGACACGCAGCGCGGGTACGGATACGGCTTGGGCGTCCGCGTCCTGACCGACCCCGCTCTGGCGGATATCAACGGTTCCGTCGGGGAATGGGGCTGGGACGGCGCGTTCGGCAACTGGTTCTGCGTCGACCCCAAAGAGAACCTGACCTGTGTGTATCTGACCACCAACCTGCCCGGGAGCCATTACCGCTTTATCCCCAAGCTGATGGCTTCCATGTACGCTTCCATCGACTGATACTAAAATCAGATAAAAATGCTAAATGATCGTGCGTAGATATAGTGTTTCATCAAGGAAACTGGTCAAAATCGTATCCGTTGGCACCCGAAGGCCTTCCCCACTGGGGAAGGTGGCCCGAAGGGCCGGATGAGGTGCGCTCCCGGGACCTGTAAGGTCCCGGGACATGATCTCCGAACTGCGGGTCGACGAGTTCCGGAAGGACGCGGAGAAAGCGTCAAAGATGCATGCAAGATTTAGCATTCTTATCAGAGAATAGTATGACGCGCCGGGCAGGATTCTCCCGTCATTTAAAGCAGCAGCCGGACAGGCGGTTTCACCTGTCCGGCTGCTGCTTTTATTATTATCGGTTTGTCAGTTGACTGTTCTGGTCTTGGGAAGTTCGAAAACGCCCTCGGTGGACTTCAGGATAAAGCCGAGCTCACCGTCCGCGGTGACGGGCACCACATAGTAGCCGTCCATCTCATACTGCGCGTTATAGGCGGAACCGCCCACCAGCGTAAAGCCCAGCTTCCCTGCAGCGGGATCCGGCAGCTGCAGCAGCGGCACATCGACCGTGCAGTAGATCAGCATGGAACCGTCGCGCTCCGTCGCTTCCCAGATATCCAGGGTCTGGCCGTTGACGTACACCTTTTTCTGCGGCCAGTAGAAGAAGCCATTTTCAGCGGGAACCAGCACCACGGACACGGGAGACTTGGTAATGCTGTCGAAGGTTTCGGAGCTCAGATTGGGCGCGGTGTAGTAAGAAGTCGCCTGATTGACCTGCGCGATATACACCACGTTGGCCTTCGGTTCGGGAACCGGCGGAAGTTCCTGCGGGTTCGGGGCAGGCGTGCCTTCCGGAGCGGGCTCGGCAGGCGTATCCACCGTGTTGGGCACGGTGATGGTCTGCTGGGTGCTGGGCTGCGCGGTCGTGAGGACGGGCGCGCTGGTCGCCTGGCGCTTGGCGTCGCCTTCCAGCACATAGCCGTCCGTACCGTCTTCCAGCTTGATCTGGTAGTAGCCGTTGATCTGCTGGACAACGT
Source organism: uncultured Clostridia bacterium (assembly GCA_946409855.1). Lineage (GTDB taxonomy): Bacteria > Bacillota > Clostridia > Christensenellales > Aristaeellaceae > UBA4246. Next base: position 6,284 of record CAMJXZ010000169.1, read on the forward strand.
TGTAGGGCCGCTCGCTCTGCAGCAGGGTCTTCACGGGCGCGCCGTCCAGGGGCAGCTCGAACACGTTGGCGTCTTCGTCGCTGACAATGGAACCGGTCAGCGCGATGCCCTTGATGCCGTCCACGGTATCCCGCTTATGAATGTAGCCGTCGCCGTAGCCGACCGTGAAGGCACGGTAGTAATCGCCCCAGATCTGGGTCACCAGGATCTGCGTGCCGGCGGGAATGGAACCCTTGCTGCCGGCGGCTTCCGTCCACAGCTTGTAAACCACTTTGTTGACGGAAGAAGTCAGGATATACGGATCCAGGTCTTTCTGCGTCGGCGCGACCCGCACCTGGCCGGTATACACATAGCCGTGCGCGCCTTCATAGGTCACTTCGGCGTATGCGGAACTCACGGGCTTCAGCTTCACCGGGGTGTAAGCGGGGATGGTGCCGACGTTCCCCTTCTGGTCGCCGGGGTTCGCGCGGATGTTCACCACATGCTCAAAATAGCCCAGGAATTCCGTTCCGTAGGCATTCGTCGCGGCCTGCGCGCACAGCGGGGCAAGCGCCAGAGCGGCCGCCAGCAGCAGCACAAGAAAACGTTTCATTGGAAAGCGCCTCCGTTCAAAGAGTTGATGCTTATGGTATTTTATCAGATATTTGATGATCCTGCAAGTCTAAAACAGCCTGTTCCCGTAAACAATTGAAGAACAAATTCCCATATCAGCCGATC
>CAMJXZ010000170.1 GCA_946409855.1 uncultured Clostridia bacterium
GCAAGAGCTGCCCGGGGCCTGCCGGTCCAAAAGCCTTCCCCGCTGGGGAAGGTGGCCCGCAGGGCCGGATGAGGTTTCTCCCCTGGGCCTGCCGGCCCGCTGCCCGGTAAGAACTGCCCGGGGCCTGCCGGTCCAAAAGCCTTCCCCGCTGGGGAAGGCGGCCTGCGAAGCAGGCCGGATGAGGTTTCTCCCTGAAGCCTGCCGGCCCGCTGCCCGGCAAGAACAGGCCGCCCCGGAAATGCGGCAGGCACAACAGAAAGAAACAACAAACGGGAAGCTGATCGGACCATGAACAAAACGAACGGCCGGAAATCGCTGGGGATGTTTGTCGCTTCCATGCTGATCTTCGGCACCATCGGCGTTTTCCGGCGGAGCATTCTCCTTCCCTCCGCCTTTCTGGCTTTCGCCCGGGGGATCCTGGGCGGCCTTTTTCTGCTGGTCTTTGTCAGCCTGCGGGGCAGAAGCGTGTTCAGGGGCCTGCCGCGGCGCCTGCTCGCGCGCTTTGCGCTGACCGGGGCCATGATCGGCTTCAACTGGATGCTGCTTTTTGAGGCGTACAACCATACCACGGTGGCCGTCGCCACCCTTTGCTATTATATGCAGCCCACCATCGTCATGCTGCTGTCCCCCCTGATTTTCAGGGAAAAGCTGACGGGCAGAAAAGCGGCGTGCGCCCTGGTCTCCATCGCCGGCATGGTGCTGATCTCCGGGGTGCTGGACGGCAGCGGCGCGCAGAACCGGGACATGCCGGGCGTCCTGCTGGGCCTGGGCGCGGCGGTGCTGTACGCCTGTGTCGTCATCATGAACAAAAAGACGCAGGGGGCGGACGTCTATCAGCGGACGACCGTGCAGCTCCTCGCGGCCGGAACGGTCATGGTGCCCTATCTGTTTTTAACGGACGGGTTCAGCGGGATGACGTTCAGCCCCCTTACGATCCTGCTGCTGCTGGTCGTCGGCATTGTCCATACGGGGATCGCCTACGCGCTGTATTTCGGCAGCATGGACGGCCTGCGCGTGCAGTCCATCGCCGTGCTCAGCTATATCGACCCCGTGTCCGCCCTGCTGTTTTCCGCCCTGCTGCTCCAGGAACCGCTGAGCCCGGTGAACATCATCGGCGCGGTCCTGATCATCGGCTCCGCCATGATCAGCGAAACCGGATTCCGGCGTGAACGGCGCGTCTGACGCATCCCTGCTTATATTCACAGGCCGGCGCGATGACGCCCCGGCCCGGCCATGAACAGCCCGTCAGCCGATCTCCCACAGGACCGTAACGGTATCGGAGACCTCGATATCGTCCGGCTCGATATTCATATCGTAGCTTCCGGCCCCGTCCGTTACGGGGGAGGCGCATTCCTCGTCCATGCACATGCGGCTCATGGGCCGGACCTTAAAATTGATCTGCCCCCAGGAGTAATCGATGCTCTGGATTTCCTTCAGCGCCGCGCCGGCGGCCCGGGTCAGCACGGCCGCTTTTTCCATGGCGTCCGCGACGGCCTTTCCCAGCAGCGCGTTTTTGGCCGCTTCCGGGTCTTTGACGGTATAGCTCAGGCGGAATTCCGGCCGGAGGGGGCAGCGGGCCAGCGCGTACAGGACTTTCCCCAGACGGTCGTTGTCCGAGTCAAATTCCACCTTCATCACATGCTGATACCGGTAGCCGATCAGGCGCTGGCGCCAGGCGCCGTGATCCTGGAAACGCTCATATTCCGTATCCACGCTGAAACTGAGGGTTTTCAGGTCTTCCCGGGCAAAGCCGAACGCCGTCAGCAGATCTTTCAGGCTTTCTGTGTCCTCCGCGGATTTGCGGAGGGCTTTTCCGTATTCCGGGAAGGTCCTTTCCAGGGTCAGGGTGATCCTCGTCATGTCGGGCTTCACTTTGATCTGCCCCTTTCCGGTCACCCGGATCGTTCTCATGCCGCTCATGTTCCGGTTCCTCCTGTTTGATTTTCGCCCGGCGGTGTTTTCCGCACCGGACGGTTATAATATAACACCGTTGAACGCGGCCCGGGTCGCATGGCAGGCGACAGTTTTATCCCGGCCCGCCGGGCCCGCCTGTCCGCTTCCCGGAAAAATGTTTGACTGGATAAACCGGGCAGAGTATGCTATACTGGATACGCTTTTGAGCCCGCCGGAAAATTCCGGCCGGCGGAACAGACGGCTGCTTATCAGAAAAAATGTCAAAAACGCCATCCGACACCGGATGCCGGCGACCGAAAGGAGCGAATGCCATGACAGCGCATTTTGAACCGACCTTTGAATCCCTCCGGACCTACTCCGCGCCGGCCTGGTTCCGGGACGCGAAATTCGGCATCTGGAGCCACTGGGGGCCCCAGAGCGTCCCCATGTTCGGGGACTGGTACGCCCGCAATATGTACATCGAGGGGACGCCGCAGTATGAGTATCACCTGCGCCATTACGGCCATCCCTCCAAATTCGGCTATAAGGACCTTTGCGCGCTGTGGAAGGCGGAGCACTTTGATCCGGACGCGCTGATGGCCAAATACTACCGCGCCGGCGCCCGGTATTTCATGACCCAGGGCACCCATCACGACCATTTTTTCAATTACGATTCCGCCATCAACCGCATGAACAGCGTGAAGGTCGGGCCGCACAAGGACATCCTGGCGCTGTGGAAGGCCGCCGCCAAGAAGTATGATCTCCCCTTCGGGATCAGCGAGCACCTGGGCGCGTCCTTCTCCTGGTGGCGGGTCAACAAGGGGTGCGACCGCTTCGGCCCCTATGCCGGCGTGCCCTATGACGGGAACGACCCCGCCTGGCAGGACTTCTACCACGCCAACCAGGAGCACGGGACGGACAACCCGGAAGCCTGCGCCCCCTGGTATACGGAAAACAAGGCGTTTCACGATTACTGGCTGCGCTGCGTCAGCGAGATGATCGACCGCTTCCAGCCGGAGCTTTTGTATACCGACGGCGTGCTGCCCTTCGGGGAGCACTGGATGGACCGGCAGGTGGTGACCCCGCCGGACGACGCCGTTTATGCCCACGGCCTTAAGGCAGTGGCCCGGCTGTACAATACCTCCATTGACAAGTACGGCGAAAACCGGGCCGTCTATCTGCAGAAGGACCGGCGGCCGGAAATCCACAGCGTCGGTGTGCTGGACATCGAAAAGAGCCAGCTGCCCGGCATCATGCCCCAGCCCTGGCACACGGATACCTGCATCGGCAACTGGTTCTACGACGTGCACAGCCCCTACAAGCATCCGGACCAGATCATTGAAATGCTGGCGGACATCATCTCCAAGAACGGCGTGATGCTGCTCAACATCCTGCAGCGGCCGGACGGGACCATCGACGACGAGGCGGATTATATTCTGAAAAAGCTGGCGGAATGGTTCGCGGTCTGCGGCGAGGCCGTCTACGGCACCCGGCCCTGGCGCGTATTCAGCGAGGGCGATACCTTCGTAAAGATCGAAGGCTTCCGCGAGGACAAAACCAGCTGGACCCGCAGCGACTTCCGCTTTGTGCAGAAGGACGGGGCGGTGTACGCCTTCCTGATGGGCGCCCGCGGCGGGGATACGCTTGCCCTGCGCAGCTTTGACGGCCAGGAGGTTCATTCGGTTGAGCTGCTGGGGTACGGCCCGGTGCCTTTTGAAAAAACGTTCGGCGTGCTGCTTGTTTCCCTGCCCGAACGGCTGCCCGTCTTCTGCGCCAACGTACTGAAGATCCAATAAAAAACTTTGCCGCCCCCGTCCCCTCCGGGATCACGGGGGCGGCCTGCCGGGAGGATGCGGGGACATGAAAAAACTGGCGAAGAACAGGACCGCGCAGCTGATTTTCCAGTCCTGCTACTGCGCGCTGGCGCTGGTGGCCTGCGTGGGGAGCGTCGGCTTCTACGATATGAAATTCACCAGCGATTTTTACATCTATTTTACCAACATCAGCAATTACCTGTGCGCGGGCGTCATGCTGGCGGAGCTGGTGCAGACGGCCCGCCGGTCCGGGGACGGCTATGTCACCCTGGCGCCGAGGCTCCGGTTCATCAGCATGCTGGGGCTGGTGCTGACCTTCATCGTGTTCAACGTCCTTCTGGCCAACGACCCGGCGCTTAATTACAAGGTGGAATGCATCCTGTGCCACATCGTTCTGCCCGTTCTGTATACGGCCGACTGGCTCTTGTTCTATGAGCATGGGAAAGTGAACTGGAAGCTGCCCCTTCTGTCTGCACTGTTCCCGGTCGTATATCTTTTGTATGTGCTGATCCACGCGGCTCTTTGGCGGTTTGACAGCAGCGTGATGAACTACGCCGGCACCGACCCGGTGATCTACCCCTACTTTTTCCTGAACCCGGAAAGGGTCGGCGCGGGCGGCATCGCGCTGTGGGTGGCGGGGCTGCTGGCGGCCTTTATCCTGGGCGGCTATGTTTTTATGCTGATCGACCGCGCGCTGGCCGGCAGGAAGAAGACGGCATGATCTGTGCCCCTTCCGGAGAGCGGCGCGTATCTTATTGATTGTAAAGGGAAAGAACGGTTGCCATGCCCGATAAAAAAGAGATCCTCAAAAAGTACTTCGGTTACGACGCCTTCCGGGAAGGCCAGGAACAGCTGACGGACGCCCTGCTTTTAGGGCGGGACGCGCTGGGGGTGATGCCGACCGGGGCGGGCAAATCCATCTGCTACCAGGTGCCGGCGATGGCGATGCCCGGCGTCGCGCTGGTCATCTCCCCGCTGATCTCCCTGATGAAGGATCAGGTGAACGCCCTTAAACAGGCCGGCATCCCAGCGGCCTTTCTGAACAGCACCCTGAGCCCGCGGCAGATGGAGCTGGCGATGGAGCGGGCGTACGCCGGGCAGTACCGGCTGATCTACGCGGCCCCGGAGCGGCTGCTGACGCCCTCCTTCCAGCGCTTCGCCGCCCAGGCGCCCATCAGCCTGATCGCGGTGGACGAGGCGCACTGCGTCTCCCAGTGGGGGCAGGACTTCCGCCCGGATTATCTGCGGATCGCCGGGTTCGTGGACTCGCTGCCAAAACGCCCCCCGGTCGGCGCCTTCACCGCCACGGCCACTCAGCAGGTGCGGGCGGACATCGTGCGGCTGCTGGGGCTGCGCGACCCGGTCGCCGTCACCACCGGGTTTGACCGGGAAAACCTTTTCTGGGAGGTGTTGACCCCGAAAAACCGCTACGCGGCCCTGGCGCAGCTGCTCCGGCGCTTTGCCGACCGCAGCGGGATCGTCTACTGCAATTCCCGGAAGAACGTGGAATCCGTCACCGAAAAGCTCTGCGCGGACGGTTTTGCCGCCGTCCGCTATCACGCCGGCCTTTCCGAGGAGGAGCGCCGCCGCAATCAGGAGGATTTTCAGTTCGACCGCTCCACGGTCATGGTGGCCACCAACGCCTTCGGCATGGGCATCGACAAGAGCAACGTGGGCTTTGTGATCCATTACAACATGCCCCGCTCCATCGAGGCGTATTATCAGGAAGCGGGCCGCGCCGGCCGGGACGGGGAAGAGGCGGACTGCGTTCTCCTGTACAGCCGGCAGGACATCATGGCCGCCCGCTATCTGATGGAGCACGCGGACCCCAATCCCGAGCTGAGCGAGGAAGCGCGGGAGGCCGTCCGCCGGGGCGACATCCTGCGCCTGAACCGGATGATCCGCTACTGCGAGACGACAAAATGCCTGCGCGCGGAGCTGCTGTCCTATTTCGGCCAGCGGACGGAAGGCGCCTGCGGCTTCTGCGCCAACTGCGTTGGGCACCGCTTCGGGGACGCGCAGGCCGCGAGCGCCGAAACGCGGAAAAAGCCGGTCAAAGCTCCCCTGCCGCAGGAATGCCCGCCGGAAATGGAGGACCTGCTGGTGCGGCTCAAGGCCCGCCGGACCGCTCTGTCCAGATCGCTGGGCGTACCCGCCTACGTCATCCTGGACGACAAGACCCTGCGGGGCATCGCGGCGGCCGCCCCCCGGACCCGGGAGGAGCTGCTTCAGATCAAAGGCATGGGGGAAATCAAGGCGGACCGGTACGGGAAGGAGATTTTTTCCGTCGTCAGGGAATTCCTGCGGGCGCACCCGGAGCTCGCCCCCGGGGCGGAAGCGGCCCCGCCTGCCGCGCCTTCCCGGGACGCGGCGGACAAGGACGGGGAAGCGGACGACATGTTCCTCCGGTGCGTCCGGGCGGGGCTGACCGTCAGCCAGATGTCCGTCATTCTCGGGAAAAGCACGGAGGAGATCGAACGGCTCCTCCGGGAAACGAAAACCAGATAAAAAACGCGAATCCCGGAAAAAGCCGGGGTTCGCATCTTTTTTTCCGTGCAAAGGGGTTCCGCCTCTGTTATATTGGTCTTGCGAAAGCGATCCGGGGGGTTCCTCCGAAGGATGCCCCGGCAGCTTTCCGGAATGCGCGGTAAGGCGGTGAAATATCAGCCGCGCGGTGATGGCTCCTTCGTCTAACGGAATAAGGATCTAAGGCTCTCAACCGGAGGAAGTGAGTTCGACTCTCACAGGAGCTGCCAGTGAAAGGCACGTACAGCAACCCATGATGCAAATACCTGTTAAGTATTATGGTGCAGGTTCGACTCCTGCGTAAAGCCGGCGCATCCAGCAAAAAAACGTGCCTTGTCCATCGTTTCCCCGGTCCTGTTCTGACTGGGAGCGGGGAAACACCTTTCAATGCTTTCTTCGTTCAATGGAATCAAGGACGCCTGTATGCCACACAGGGAACGCGGGTTCGATTCCCGCAGGAAGCTCCACGACCTGGTAATTCAATGGCAGAATGCCGGACTGTCGCTCCGGGCGCTGTGGGTTCGAGTCCCATCCAGGCCGCCATATGTGCAGGTGATGCAATTGGCAGACATCCCTGTTTGAGAGACAGGGCCTGCGGGTTCGATTCCCGCCCTGCATACCAGATCCCTTCGTCTAAAGGACCAGGACATCAGGCTTTCAACCTGAAAATGCGGGTTCGATTCCCGCAGGGGTTGCCACACAAAAAGGCACGCACAGCAAACCATCATGCATAATACATTCCAGTATTTTGGTGCAGG
>CAMJXZ010000171.1 GCA_946409855.1 uncultured Clostridia bacterium
ATATGCGGAACAAGACCGTTCTGATCGTGACGCACCGCCGCGCAGCGCTTTCCATCTGCGATTATATCCTGCACCTGGAGAAGGGCCGTCTGTCCAAGGGCTGAGCGCCCGGTCCGCATGGCAGGGCCCGCACAGCGCCGAAAAACAGAAACGGAATGCTATCCGTCACAGAGGTAATCAATATGAATAAGGATTTTTTATTTGAATTGTGTTCAACCGGTTCCGTATCCGGAAATGAAGCGGAACTGGAAAAGAAAATCTACGATTACATGCAGGACCGGGCCGACCGGGTTTCGGTCGATGAGCTGGGCAATGTCACCGCGGTGCTCAACCCATCCGCGTCCTTCAAAGTCATGCTCGCGGGCCACGCGGATGAGATCGGCCTGATGGTTTCCGCCGTCGGAAGCGACGGAACCCTGATGGTCACCGAAATCGGCGGGATATACCCCACGACCTACCCGGGCCATAAAGTCCGGATCCATACGCAAAACGGCATTCTGTACGGGGCGGTCGCCAATTCCCGGGAGATCGCCGAAAACAAAGAACTGAAAGCTTCCGATCTGCGGATCGATATCGGCGCGAAAGACCGTGAGGACGCGCTCCGGCATGTATCGCTCGGCGATACGGTCACCTTCGATACGGACGTCCGGGAGCTCCTGAACGGCTGCATCAGCGGCAGAGCGCTGGACGACCGGGTCGGCGCGTATATCGTGATGGAAGCGCTGGCGCAGGCCAGGGAAAAAGGGACGGCTGTCGGCTGCTATGCCGTATCCACGACCGGCGAAGAAACGACGGGGAACGGCGCGTACTTCTCCGCTTCCAGGATCAGGCCCAATATCGCCATCGCTGTCGATGTCACGTATACATCGGATAACTGCGGCATCAGCGAAGCGCTGACCGGCGACGTTGCCGTCGGCAAAGGCCCGGTGCTGTGCAACAATCCTTCCATCCACAAGAAGGTCAACGCGCTGCTCCGTTCCTGCGCGGAAAAGCTGAACATCCCGGTTCAGACAGAGGCGGCCAGCGGTCACACCGGCACCGACGGCGACACCATCCACCGGACCGGCATCGGCGTCCCCTTTGCCCTGGTTTCCGTTCCGCTTCGCTACATGCATAATCCCTGCGAAGTAGGCTCGCTGAAAGATATACAGGACTGCATCGATCTGCTGGCCGAGTTTTTCGCAAGCTGCACCCCCGATATGGATTTAAAGCCGTTTTAAAACACGCATGAATGGATCCTGATAATGAATCATAAATATTTCGAAATCAACGCGCAGAAAAGCAATGTCTGCTGCAAGGCTTATTACAGGGATAAATGCGCCGCCGAAAAAGCGGTTGTCTGCTGTACCGGCTTTGCCGGGCACAAGGATAATCACGCGACGGAGAAGTTTGCCGAAAAGCTGCTTTCAAAATGCGGAAATGTGATGGTCGTCGTTTTTGACTGGCCGGCGCACGGGGACGATATCCGGAAGAGAATGACGCTGGCGGAATGCTGCGACTATCTGGAGCTGGTGACCCGGGAGCTCAAATCTTCCTTCGGCGTACAGCAGCTTTACGCCTATGCCGGCAGCTTCGGCGCGTACCTGGTGCTCACATATATTTCCGAGCGCGGGAATCCTTTTGAACGGATCGCGCTTCGCTGCCCCGCGGTCAACATGTACGACGTTCTGACCCGCACCATCATCCGGAATGACGAACTGGACCGGATCATGAAGGGAAAGGATGTCCAGGTCGGCTTTGACCGGAAGGTCGCCGTGACCCAGGCGCTGCTGGATGAACTGAAAGCAAACGACATCCGTCAGCGGGACTTCCTGGACTACGCCGATAACATCCTGATCATCCACGGCACGGCGGATGAAGTGATTCCGTGTGAAGACAGCCGGGCCTTTGCCGAAAACAATATCATCGAGCTGGTGCCGGTGGAGGGCGCTGATCACAGGTTTCAGAACCCCGTTCATATGAGCCTGGCGAACAAAATCGTCATGGAATACTTCGGCTTCCGATGAACGAAAACCGGATCCCCGGATATGACGCGGACACAACGATGGATGGGCGGAATCACCGATGGAAACCTTCTGTTACGAAAAGCCTTCGATGCATCGGAAAGACGATATCATCGAATACCTGAACGAGTTCATACAGGCTCACTCGGCCATCAACGGAACCGGTTCCCTGGACAGGGTGCTGGAAGGCTGGACCTTTGAGCAGGCCCTGCACAGGACCCTGAGCATGGAAAACAAAGAATATGCGCTGAAAGCGGGCCGCTGCCCGGGAAAGACGTTTCTGCTGATCCGGGAAAACGACAACCGGCTCATCGGAACGCTCAATCTCCGGTGGGATCTGAACGAAGCGATGCTCCGTTTCGGCGGCCATATCGGGTACGGCATCCGGCCTTCCGAAAGAGGAAAGGGCTATAACAAGATCAACCTGTACCTTGGACTCAAAGAAGCGCGGAAGATCGGGCTCGCCAAAGTCATGCTGGGATGCGCCGCCGCCAATATCCCTTCCGACCGGACGATCCGCGCGCTGGGCGGCAGCCTGGCCCGCTGCGAGACCGACCCGGCAGACGGCGAACAAACGAATGTATACTGGATCGATACAGCGTATGCCCTGGAAAAATACAGAAACGTTTATGACCGTTATTGCATTCCGGCGGCGCGGGATCTTTAAAGCAGAACGCATCAGAGTCAAAAAACAAACACTGTGAACAAGCGTTGTTCACCACCCGTTTTTTCACGAATTCTTTTCCATTGCTTGACAGAAAGACCCTTTTGTGGTATTATATTCAGGTCAGCAAAAGCTGGCTTTTTACGCGCCCGTAGCTCAGTTGGATAGAGTGTCAGACTCCGACTCTGAAGGTCGTGCGTTCGAATCGCATCGGGCGTACCAGGCAGAACACCTCGTTAGGATGGGAAAAACCCTGATTGAACGGGGTGTTTTGCTTCATTTAAAGAATCAGCTGAACAGGCAGTACTGAATAAGTACGTGGCCGGGTCGTGGAAGCGGCAGCAGAGAAAGCCGAAAGCGCATCTGCGGGACAGAGAATCGGTTCCGCGGTGCGCTGTTTTTATCTTCCATTCGATTGTGTGGGAAGTGATTTTATGAATGATCAGTCTATTGTTAAAAAACTGTCCCGTGTCGGGATCTTCGGCAACGTGCTGCTGGCGGCGTTCAAACTGTTTGCCGGCATCTTCGGCAAATCCGGCGCGATGGTATCAGACGCCGTACATTCCCTGTCCGATGTGTTTGCCACGCTGGTCGCCTATATCGGCGTGCGGCTGGCCGGGCAGCGGGAAGACGCGGAACACCCCTATGGGCATGAAAGGCTTGAGTGCGTCGCGTCGCTGATCCTCGGCCTGATCCTTGCGGGCACAGGCGCCGGCATCGGCTATGCCGGGATCCGGAAGCTTTTTGCCGCGCCTGAAACGCTGGAAATCCCCACAGCGCTGCCTCTGGTCGCGGCTATCGTTTCCATCGCGGTCAAGGAAGCCATGTTCTGGTACACGATGCATTACGCGAAAATCATGGATTCTTCCGCCTTTAAGGCGGACGCGTGGCATCACCGCTCTGACGCCATCTCATCAGTCGGGTCGTTTATCGGCATCGGGCTGGCTCAGCTCGGGCTGCCGATCATGGACCCCATTGCCAGCCTGGTCATCTGCGCGCTGATCCTGAAGGTCGCGTTTGACATTTCCAGGGACGCCATCGCCAAGATGCTCGATACATCCTGCGACCGCAGCTTTGAGCAGAAGCTCCGTACATTCATCGAATCGCAGCCCGGCGTGGTGAAGATCGACCTGCTGCATACCAGGCAGTTCGGCAATAAGATCTATGTAGACCTGGAAATCGCGGTCGACCGGAATATTTCGCTGGTGGACGCGCACGCCATCGCCGAAAGCGTACACGCAAGCGTGGAACAGCAATACCCCAACGTCAAGCACATCATGATCCACGTCAATCCCGCGGAAGCATAAAAGCCCGCCCGTTTTTAACCGTCCGGTCAGCGGACCGCCCCAAAAATGCAGGAAACTCCCGGAATCCCGGAAGTTTCCCTGATTGTGAAAAATGTCTTTTATCTGGCCACCTGCTGGAATTCTTCCATGAATTCGCCGCAGGACCAGGAACCGCAGCTCATGACCGTATTGCCGGTCACGTAGAACTGCAGGGTGATCCCGTTCTCGAAGCTGATATACAGCCCCTGAGAGGTGCTGCTGCAGCTGCCGCTCAGATAGACGGAGCGATCCGCCAGGATTTGCTTCAGCCTGCGGATGGTGCCGGCGTCAGTGACCCGGCCTTTTCCGGAAAGACCGATTTCCGTAACGGCGGCGCTCCCCAGCAGATCGCGCATGCTGCCCGCGACGCCCTGGCCGTTGACGGAGACTCGCTGGAAAACGCGCATATCCCTGCCGACGCGGGCCGCGACCGCCGCGTCGTTCATCCCCTGAACCCGGTACACCGTTTCCCCTTCCAGCACAATGTTGGAGGAAATGCCGGCATTGCTGTTCAGCGGATTCGACAGATGCTGGGACACCGTTCCCGCCGCCTGGCCGAGAACCCGGCCGGACAGGCTTTGCGGTTCATTCAGCAGCCGGTAAAAGGATCCGTTCATGCGGATCATCGGGAAGGATGTCATGGAAGAACCGGAAAACAGGTCCCTGAAAGCCACCTTCCCCCCGCCGGACAGGTTCACGCTGCCGAGCGGGATGTCCGCCCGTTCAGAGATAGGTTTTTCTTCTGACCCATCCCCCGCGGCGATCGAAACCACTGTCGGTGTGGAAACGGGGCTTTCCGGCTGCCCGATCGACCGGTATACAATCGCCGTCACGGTGAAGACGATGGCGGCCAGGGCCGGCACGCCGATACGCAGCCACAGCGTGCGGCGTTCCTTTTTCTTTGCCTGTGCGGACATGATGATCCGTCGGGCACCATAGGGATCCGCTTCAATCCCGGACATCATTTCATCGGCCGTTTGACGGAGCGCTTTGAGCTTCTGATCCATATTCACAGGCATCACTTCCTTTCAACATCGATTCCAATTTTAGCCGTGCGCGTGAAAGTCTGCTGGATATCGTTCCCTGAGAAACATTCAGCATGTTCGAAATTTCCGGAATGCTGAACTGCTGATAGTAATACAGAAGGATCACTTCCTTGAAAGCGGACGGGAGCTTGTTGACTGCCTGCAGCAGGATCTCTTTCTCCTGTCTGTCTTCGATGCGGGAAGTATCATCGGGCAGGAGTTCCAGCATCGGGCTGCCCACGATCACCCGCCTGGCCCAGGAATTCCGCCACAAATCCTTGCAGCGGTTCAACGCCACCTTGAGCAGCCAGGCCTTGGCGGACCCTTCTTTCAGATCCGGCGAAGACGTCAGCAGCCGCATGAAGGTGTCCTGCGTCACATCCTCCGCCTGTTCCTTGTTGCCCAGATAAAAGTAGCTGAATCGCAAAACATCAGTGGCGTACTGCCGGTAGATTTCTTCAAAGCGGTCTTCTTCCATCCGGCCGATAAGCCCCCTTTCTGCCGACTCACATATAGAACGAATGAACCGACCGGTTTCTTCCCGAAAACCGATATTTTTTTATGTTTTTATCCCGAAAACCGGTTCTTTACAAAGGATGAAATGTGTTGTAATATGCTAAAAGAGAATGAGCGGTTTCCCTCTTTTTGTTTCTTTCTTTTTTGATTACGGAAACCCGATCAAACGGAGGCTTTTATGGCTGCAAAAAAAATCGTTCTGACCGGCGGCGGAACCGCCGGGCATGTAACACCGCACCTGGCGCTGATCCCGATCCTCAGGGAAAGGGGCTATGAGATACATTACTTCGGCACCGACGACGGCATCGAGCATTCTATGATGAAGCAGCAGGACGGCGTCATCTACCACACGGTCAAGAGCGGAAAGCTGCGCCGGTATCACGACTGGAAGAACTTTACCGACCCGTTCCGGGTGCTGGCCGGCGCCGTTCAGTCAAGAATCGAGATAAGGAAGCTGCATCCGGACGTCTGCTTTTCCAAGGGGGGATATGTGGCCGTCCCGGTCGTCTGGGGGGCGTGGCGCGCCCATGTGCCGATCCTGTGCCACGAAAGCGATTTAACGCCCGGCCTGGCCAATAAACTGAGCGCCAGATTTGCCACCCGCATTGTTACGACCTTCCCGGAATGCGCGGAAGCATTGGGGCCCAAAGCGGAGATGGTCGGGACCCCCATGCGCCAGGAGCTGTTCCAGGGGGTCAGGGAAAAAGGCGTGCAGATGGCCGGCTTTACCGATGAGAAACCGATCCTCCTGATGACCGGCGGAAGTCTCGGCGCGCAAAGCATCAACAAGGTGCTGCGGGAAGCGCTGCCCGAACTGCTGAAGACGATGAATGTCATTCACCTCTGCGGCAAGGGGAATCTGGACAGCAGCCTGAGCGATACGAAAGGATACGCCCAGTTTGAATTTGTCACCGACGACCTGCCGCACCTATTCGCGGCGGCGGACGTCGTCCTGTCCAGGGCAGGCAGCAATTCCCTGTGCGAACTGCAGGCGCTGAAAAAGCCGATGCTGCTGATCCCCTACCCAAAAGGAGCTTCCCGCGGGGACCAGATTCTGAATGCCGAAAGCTACCGGGCAAGAGGGCTCGCGCTGGTGCTGACCCAGGAAAATATGAACAGAGAAACGCTGATCCAGTCTGTTCAGGAACTGTTTGACAAAAAAGACCAGCTGACCGCCGCCATGAACCAGGCGCCGCAGGTCAACGGGACGCAGCGCATCCTGGAACTGATCGAGGAAATACAGAAGCCCGGGAAGTGATCCTTGGTGACGAAGCTTTACGTTAATACTGATTTTCATCCAGAACATGTGCAGATGTGGGATGGATTTTGCGGAAGAATCAAGGAAGGCATCCGAAAGCGTACCCGTAGGGACGCATCCCGCCGCGCCCAGTGGGCGATGAAGGCGGGAGAAGTCCCCGTGAGCATGGCGTTATCAGCCGCGGCA
>CAMJXZ010000172.1 GCA_946409855.1 uncultured Clostridia bacterium
AAAATGGATGAAGCCCCTGAACAGGCCGATCGCCAGAAAGATGATGCCGATGGTGATCATCAGCGGGCTGTAGAACATGGAGATATATTGGTCGGTCTTGCTGTTCAGGTTTTTGCGGATATCCCCTCTGGACAGGGAAGAAAGGGAACTCTGGACTTTCCCGACAATGCTTTCGATAAGGGCGTTGCGCTGGGTGGCCAGGTTTTCGTTCACCTGATTGCGGAGCGTGACGATCTCTTCCTGATCGCCCGTCAGCTTGGAAACCGCAGCTTCCCGCAGGGTATCCACCAGGGCGGAGACGATCTCCTCATCGCTTTTGCCGGCATGGATCATTTCCTGCGCGGACGCGCTGATGCTGCGCGCTTTGGAAGAAAGGCCGGCGGAAATCTTGGAACGCTGCTTGGCCGGGACGTTGGCCTCGGCGGCGGCTTTGATCGTATCTTTTGTGCCGTCCACCAGAAGGGTCTGGCGGGCGGACGCGATCTCCCGTTCCTCGATCCTGTTCAGCTGGACGCGGCCGTAAATGCCGATGCCCAGCAGCAGCAGGGCCAGGACGGTAAACAGGATAAAATGAAACAGCACGCGATTTGCGTTGCGGCGGTGCCGTGTCCTTTTATCCGTTTGGGGACTGAATGGGATTTTTTCTGTCATTTGAGGCGCACCCCCGATTCACGGTCAAATACGAATACGCCGCGCTTCTTGAAGCCGAGCCGGATGGTCTGGCCTTCCTTCAGCCCCTGTTCCTGATCGATATAGGCGTGGAACGGCGTTCCGCCCAGGGTGAAGGAGGCGGTTTCGTCCTTCCCCATCGTATAGACGCCGGTGCAGACGCAGGGAACCGTATCGGGCGCGCCGTCCGGCATGGGAACAAAGCTCTCGCTGCGGACGGAGAGATTGATCTTCTTGCCGCTGGGGATGCCGTCCAGGATGCTCAGACGGGCGTAAACGGAACCGTCCTCGGTGACGAACTCGCCGTTTTTGACGGTGCCGGGCAGGTTGTTGATGGGCGGATTGCCCAGGAAATCGGCGACAAACTGGTTGGCCGGGCTGTCGTACAGGTCCTGCGGTTTGTCATACTGCTGCATGACGCCGTCCTTCATCAGCACGATGTGGTCGGAGATCGCCATGGCCTCTTCCTGGTCATGGGTAACGAAAATGGCGGTAACCCCGGTTTCCAGCTGGATCCGGCGAATTTCCTCGCGCATCTCCAGGCGCAGGCGGGCGTCCAGGTTGGAAAGCGGCTCGTCCAGCAGCAGCAGGCGGGGCTGCTTGACCAGTGCGCGGGCGATGGCGACGCGCTGCTGCTGACCGCCGGAAAGCTCTTTGGGCTTTCGGTTGAGGAGCTGATCCACGTGGACAATCTTTGCCATTTCCGTGGCGCGCCTGATCCGTTCCTCCTTGGGGATTTTCTTGATCTCCAGGGGGAAGCAGATGTTTTCCAGCACCGTCATATGCGGGTACAAGGCGTAGTTCTGGAAAACGAGCCCGATGCCGCGCTCTTCCGGCGGGTCCTTGGTGACGTTGTCGTCGTCAAACCAGATTTCGCCGCTGGTCACCGGGAGAATACCGGACAGCATGTTCAGGATGGTGGACTTGCCGCAGCCGGACGGCCCCAGCAGACAGATCATTTCCCCGTCTTCCAGGGTGACGGAGAAAGTATTGACAGCGGTAAAACTCCCGAATTTTTTCGTGATGTCTTTCAGCTTGACTTGCATGCGGCATGTCCTCCTTAGGGTTGAATAAAAATAGGAGAATCGGGCGAACCCGATTCTCCGGTTATTGCGGGATTATTTGCCCTGCAGGGCGTTGTTGGCGGTTTCCACGCAGGCGGCAAGCGCTTGAGCGGCATCTTCACCGCCGCCGACCTTGACGATCATTTCCTCGATCGCGGAACGGGTCTCGGAAGAACCGGTGACGGAGGGGAAGGAAACACCGATGTCGAAGCTGCCGGCAACGGCGGCCAGAGCGGGCTGACCGGCGACGAACTCGTCATAGCCGGCGACCTTCTGCGCGTTGAGCCAGGGGGTCAGGGCGATCATCGCTTCGGCCCAGCCTTCGGCGATTTCGGGGGTGGCAAGCATATACTTGACGAACAGATAGGCGCCTTCAGCGGCTTCTTCGCCATTGGCGGAGAAGACGATGGGGCCGCGGTTCCAGATGGTGTAAGCGGCATGCTCGTCATGAGAGGACGGAGCCGGCGCGACGCCGTATTCAAAGCCGTTGGGATTGATGTAGGGGACGCCGGCGCAGGAGCCGTAATACATGGCGACCAGACCGGAGTTGAAGTCGTTGGAGAAATAGCCGCCGGAGGGAGCGGTCAGGGTGAACAGGCCATCCTGGATCTGCTTGCCCAGCCAGGCAACGGCTTCCACAGCGCCGGCAAAGCCGACCTGCTTGTTTTCCACGTCGATATAGGTGGCGCCGCTTTCCAGCATGACGGTCTGGGTGATGTCGACCTTGGAGTCAATGCCGAAAGGAGTGACTTCGGGCTTGGCTTCCTTGATGGCCTTGCAGACGGTTTCCAGTTCGGTCCAGGTGGTGGGAACAGCCAGATTCAGCTCTTCCAGCAGGGTCTTGTTGTAGAACAGGATGGGGCCGGTGGTGGCGCCGGGCAGATAGTGGATGTGGCCGTCTTCGAACCCGGTGATTTCTTCCATCAGGTATTCGGGCAGCAGCTCGTCAAAGTTCTCGATGCCGATCTCTTCATCATAGATGTACTCATCCAGATTGGCAACCAGGCCGGCGCTGACATACTTGGACGCTTCGGAAGCGTAGTTGAAGATGATGTCGGGGCCTTCGTGATTGACGACGGCGTTGTAGACGGTGCTGGTGAAGTTCTGGTTGGGCTGGGTCTGAATGACCACTTCATACTTATCGGACTGAGCGTTGAAATCATCAGCGGTCTTGCGCAGATAAGCATCCTGCTCGTTGGTGAAAGTGGACCAGATCATGACCTGGACTTTGCCCTCGGCGAAAACGGCTGTGCAGGAAAGCAGCAGCGCGGCGGCCAGCAGGACGGAGACGATGGAACGAAGCTTCATGTTGGAATACCTCCTCATCTTATCCGGACGATTAAACTCATGCGAAGCGGTCTTCGCATTGCTGTCCAATTATACCATAATCGAAAACACAATGTAAATAAATATATGTTACAAATTCAATAAGGAACCGTAACAAATGATTCATTTTTTAAGGCGGGTTCCGGAGCGCGTTCAGCAGCCTGCCGCCGGGAAAACGGTTTTCACAGGCGGTCCGCTACGCGATGGCATAATCCGGACATAGGGCGGCGCGCTCAGACCTGTCCGGGTACAGAACGGCCGGAACCACAAGGAAAGAAAGGAGGGACGGACGATCATGAATTACGCTCTGTAAAAAAGAGAAAAAGCAAATGTAACTTCTTTGAAAACCCTGCCTGCGGTCAGTTGTGTTTTGGAATGTTTTATGCTATAATCCGCAAAGTGTGGAAAGGAGTGACCAGCTGATGCGCAAAGCGCTGATGATCCTGCTGATCGGCATGGTTGTGCTGCTGGCGGCGTTCTGTTATGCGGAACAGACCCCAAGAGCGAAATATTATAATGTTTCTTATCCTACGGACGCGACGTATATCGACATGGGCTCCCAGCGGGTCATGTCTTGGGAGGATTTCTACCGCTTCCTGCATCAGTTCCCGAACCTGAAGAAGGTGGACATGTTTGCCACCGATGTGTACCGCAACACCATCAACGAGATGCGGCTGGAATTCCCGGACGTCGAATTCGGCTGGACGATGCGGATCAGCGAGCACTCTGTCCGGACGGATCAGACGGCGTTTTCCACGCTGCACAACAACAAGTCCAACCCGCACCGGAGCATCGATTTTTCCGTGCTGCGCTACTGCACCAGGATGCTGGCGCTGGATATCGGCCATAACCTGGTGGAAGACATCAGCTTCCTGCATTATATGCCGCAGCTGCGGGTGCTGATCCTGGCCTGCAACATCAATCTGCGGGATATCACGCCCTTAAGGGAACTGACGGAACTTGAATATCTGGAGCTGTTCAAGAACGACATCCGCGATATTTCCCCGCTGGCCGGGCTGACCAATCTGCGGGACCTGAACATCTGCTTTAACCGGGTGCAGGATTACGAGCCGCTCAAGGGGCTTTACAACCTGGAAAGGCTCTGGCTCTTTAACAGCAACAACTATTCCGACGATATGCCGGTGCCCTACAACATCGTGGCGGGCCTGCGGCAGGCGCTGCCCAACTGCCAGGTGGACGCGGTCAGCTATTCGACGCTGGGCGGCTGGCGGGAGCACGAGCGCTATCACATCATCAACAAGATGTTCGACGAAGGCTATTACATCCCCTTCCGGTTTTCACCTCCGGTGACGGAAATGACCTTCCTGTACAGCGGCGGCAAGACGCTGGAGGCGTCCATGCCCGTGCGGGACGACAGCCTGCGGGACGATGACGCGTCTTCTTCCGAACCGGCCGATGTGCCCTTCAGCAGCTTTACACCGGCCGCTCCGCCGGACCCGGACGACGAATAGTCCCCTTAAAACCGATTTGACTGAAGATAAAGAAAGGAATCTGCCCATCCATGAATAAAAAAACGCTCTCCCTCCTGCTGGTGCTGCTGATTGCCGTTCAGACGCCCGCGATGGCGTTTGAGTTTACCGCGGCGACGCCGGTTCCGGACAATGTGAACAGCAGCCCCCGTGCCGATTTTCTTCTGCCCATTGACGATACAGGCGGGCTCGCGCCCGATCCGGCCGGCTTCCGCGGCCTGGAAAGCTACGAAGACCCGACCATCAAGGTGAAGATTTCCGAGCACAGCATCACCAACTACCTGGGCTACTGGGAGGCGGATATCACCATCAAGGACGCTTCCCAGCTGCGCACGGCGGCCGCGGGCGGCACCTTCAAAAGCTCCGCCGAGCTCCGCGCCACCTACCTGGCCAGTCTGGTCAACGCCGTGTTCGCCTTCACCGGGGACAATTACGTCATGCAGAAGAGCGTTTATCTGATGCGTCAGGGCGCGCTGTACAAAAACGACCTGGACGGGTCACGCGACATCCTTCTGATCGACGCGGCGGGGGATTTCCACGTGGTTCAGAACGCCCGCAAGGGGGATATTCCCGCCGCCTTTGACGGGAACCGCATCATCAACGCCATTTCCTTTGGCCCCGCGCTGATCATCAACGGCAAGGAACAGCCGGTGCAGTTTGACTACAGCATCCGTACCGACGAGCTCAGGCGCCGCATCGCCATCTGCCAGGTGGACACGCTGACGTACAAGGTGGTTGTGACGACCGGCAATACCTACAGCCACGGCATGACGCTTTATGATTTTGCCGACCTGGTGGCTTCCCTGGGCGTACAGACTGCCTACAACCTGGACGGCGGCGATTCCGCGATCATGGTGCTGAACGGCAAAAAGGTCAATGAGCCCGGGCTGGACAATATCCGCCCGCTGTATGACATCATCTATTTTGCCTCCGCGTGGGACGGCGCAAGTGAATAAAAAAAGCGTTTCCGGAGGAACAGCTTATGTTTGATTCGGTCAATTGGGTTTATGCCGGAATCGCGGCAGGCGGCGCTGTGCTGAGCACAGCGCTGTATGCGTTGCGCCTGAAGATGCAGGGAAAGCGCGTCTGGATCGCCCCGCTGACGCTGGTTCTGAGCGCGGCGTTCGGGTTTGTCCTGTCCAAGCTGGTTTTCGAAATCCTGCTGCAGGCGACCTATCTTTCCGTGCACGGCTTCCCCGTTTCCTATCCATACATGGCGGCGTGGTCGTTCTTCGGCCTGCTGCTGGGGGTATACCTCGGGGTCTGGGTGACTGGGAAGATCGTAAAGGAGGATGCCGGTTTTCTGCTTGAGCTGTTTGCCCCGGCGGGGATGCTGCTGATTGCCGTGATGCGCGCGGCGGAGTTCACCCTCGGGCAGACCGGTCTTGGGGAACTGGTAGAAAATACCGCCGTGCAGTTCTTCCCGGTCTGTTACCCGGTCGCCATGTGGGGAAGAAGCACCTGGTATATGGCGGTGTTCGCCTGGGAAACGGTGTGGGCGCTGCTGCTGATGGTGCTGTGTCTGTTCAGGCAGCGCAGGCACGGGGTGCGCGGCAGCCTGGGTCTTTCGATGACGCTGTTTTATTTTTGTCTGGGGCAGATCCTGTTTGAAAGCCTGAGGGCCGAATGCATCCGGCTTGGCTTTGTCCGCCTGGAGCAGGTGATCAGCGCCGTCGTCTGTCTGGTCCTGGTGCTCCTGCTTTGCGTCAAAGCAAAAAAACACAGGTTTATTCCGCGCTTTCTGCCCGCCCTGCTGATCCTTGCCGGGATCGGCGCGATGGTGGCGCTGGAATTCGCCCTGGACGAAGCGAGCTTTGTCCGCTGGGTGGTCTATGTGCTGATCATCCTGACCCTCGTCCTGATGGGGCTGGTCTATTTCTGGGCGGAGAAACGCGTAAGAAAGACGACGTCAAATAAGGGGAGTAAACGATGAATATCTTTCAGGCGATCCTGCTGGGGGCCATTCAGGGCCTGGCTGAATTCCTGCCGATTTCCTCCAGCGGCCATATGCTGCTGTTTGAACAGGCTTTCGGCCTGTCGATCGATCCGGGTGTGCAGACGGTAATCACGGTGCTGATGCACGCGGGCACTCTGGCGGCGGTCATCATCGTGCTGTGGCCGGACTGGCTGCAGATCCTCAAGAACCTTTTCCGCTCCAAAATGCTGCTGCTGCTGATCATCGCATCGGTCCCTGCCCTGATCGTCAAAGTGCTGCTGGGGGACGCTTTTGACAGCCTGAACGCGGGCGGGTTTCTGGGGATCTTCTTCCTGGTGACCGCCGTGTTCATGTTTCTGATCGAAAAGCTGTCCACAGGCCGGCATAACCGGCAGACAAATCATGTGGATTACAAGCACGCGGTGTCGATGGGCTGCTGCCAGTGCATGGGGATGATGACC
>CAMJXZ010000173.1 GCA_946409855.1 uncultured Clostridia bacterium
CGCGTTATTGTACTGTGTCCCGTCCGCGTCCACCGCGTCGATCACCTCGGCCTCAATGGCGTACTCCCCGGCCGGGGCGTATTGGCTGACCCGGAATTCGATCACGGCCGGACGCAGGTTCAGGATCCGGATGCCGTCCAGGCCGATCAGATCCTCGGAGGGCTTCACGCTGAACAAGTCCGGGTTATAGGAGATCCGTCCCATCACCCCTTCCGGCTGGTCGCCGTCCTCCGCCAGGGCAAACTCGGCCTGGATCGTATCCCCCGGACGGCAGGTAATGTCATTTCTGACGGGGACCTGCCTGCCGTTGTCCAGAACATAGCACCGGACGGACGCCGGCGTTTTGCCGGAATTGCCGATGACGACTTTTTCCTCCTCGCTGAAGGACCAGTCGATCATGACGGTATGTCCCGGCTGAAGCGGGAAGCTTTTCTGACTGGACAGATCGACCCGCCTGAAAAGCAGCGGCACGCCGTCCCCGTCAAACAGCACGGCGTAAAAAACGTAGCCGTCCCCGGGGAAAGCGCTTTTTGTATCGTTTCGGATCTGCATGGATACCTTCTGGCCGCCGCTGAGCTGGGCCGTGACCGGATAATGGTACTGCGCAAAATACGCGCCCCGGTAGCCGGCCTCCCCCGGCCGGAGCACCGTCATGGTTTCGCTGCCGACGCCGGCGATTCGGGTGACCGTATCCCAGTCCGCGTAGGCGGCGCCCAGGAGGGCTCCCGTTTCATCCCGCCGCAGGGACGGGGCGGACGCGTCAAAAGACAGCACTGCTTTTCCGCCGGCGTCCACGTAGTCCGCATGGTATCTGATATTCACATTGCCGCCGGTCCGGTTCGTCACCATGGCCATGTAGAGGATTTCATACTCGTATTCTTTCCGATTGCCCGGATATTCGCTGTCCGCCGGGTTTTCGTTTCTCTTTACGACGATCTTCTGGACATACCGGTCTACGCCGTCCGCCGCGGCCGCCCGCGGAACAGGCAGCGCGCACACAAGCAGCACGGCGGCGGTCAAAACGCACAGCCATTGATTCATGATGTTTTTCATGATGAAACCCTCCCTTGTGTTACAGCGGGCTGAAAGGCATCAGGGACGTGGCGTAGGTATTGCCGTTGACGTCCACCGCGTACAATTGCACGAAGTATTCCGCCTGCGGGTCAAAGGGCTCACGGCTGAACTGCAGCCCGTCCTTCCCTACGGTGACGGGCGTATCGCTCTGCGCGCCCTCCGGAATATCCAGCCATTCCTCAAAGCTGCCGGGCGTATCGGGGTTATCGGACGCGCATTCCCGGAGCGGGCGCAGCAGCCACAGGGAATCCCCCGGCTGCAGCGCTTCGGTCACGGGGCTGGGCATCTGTCCGTCCTGGGGCTGGCGCACCATCGTAATGATGCCGTCCGGGTTTTCGGGGGTCACGGTCAGGGTAGCGTTCAGTTGCCGGTTCTGGCCCTCCCGGGTGAGGATAAAGGGGAACATGTACCGGATACTGCCTTCCCCGCGCACGGTCTCGGCGGCCGCCAGCGGCTGCCAGCGGGTGCCGGCCCCGCCCGACACCGAGAGGACTTTGGGCGCCAGAGCGGCCTGCAGGACATTGCCGGTCTGCGTCAGGCCGGTGCCGGTTTCCACCAGACGGAAGCGGTCTTTGCCTTCCTTTTTCAGGATCGTGTACCCGCTGTCCACCAGGGTGGACTGGAGCTCCCCGCTCATCTCCGCTTCAAAGAGCCGCACGTTTTCCGGCTCGTCCGCAGCGGCGTTGGACGGTACGCGCCAGCTGACGTCCCCGGCGCGGCCCGTCAGCGGTTCCCCGGCCGAAGAAGCCCCGTCCGCGCCGACGGGGGCAAAGCCCCAGGTCCTGTACTGGTTGAGGAAGCCCTGGTAATTGGAAAGAGAAATCTTGCCGCTGAAGCGGTTGTAGATCGCGATGCAGACGCTGCGGTTCTGCTTGTCCCTGAGCGGGAAGTAAAAGGAGACGCCGCCCAGGTTTTCGCCGTCCAGAAGGGCATAGCGGCACAGGATCATCCGGTCCAGCGCCTTCAGCAGCTGATTCGCTTCCGTCGGCAGTTCGGAACGCAGGGACTGCGCAAAGGAGGCAACGTCGTACAGGTCATAATTGGGCTGCTCGCCCCAGGCGGTCGCCGCCTTGACCCCTTTGTTCCGCATGTTCCGGAACGTCGCCACATAATCGCTCTGTTTCCTGGCCTTCTTTTTGAAGATGGCGTCCAGTTTATCGCACGCGTCCTTCGCTTCCTGCAGCCGGTAGCCGCAGATGATGCTGGGATCGCTGACGAACATATTCCTGACGTAGGACTTATAATAAAATCCCTTGCAGAACCTGTCCACCAGCGTTTCGGTATCCGGTTCCCTGACGCATGAATCAGCGAGCGCTGAATAATCCCAGATGCTCAGTGAGGTCGCTTCCTCGGAAGCGATCATATATTTGGCGTACGGGGCCATGGCCGCGGCCACCTCGAGGCTGCCCATCAGGCAGGCGTCAAAGCCGATGATTTCCAGCTTGTTGTTCTGCTTAAACGGGCTTTCCTCCAGCGCGTGCATCAGCTCCTGCATGGTCAGGCCGTCATCGCCGTGCGCCTCATCCTCTCCGAAGCCCAATATCGGCCCGCCGCCGTGATCCCACAGGATCAGGCTGTAGCTGTCCGCCGGATAATAATGATAGCAGTAACGGAGGAACTCCGTCAGCACACCGGGCTCGCCCATGCTGCGCTTTTTCCGGTCGGACACCGCTTTATAGGTCAGCCCGCCGCGGTCCCCGGTCAGCGCGAAGGTGCCCGTTTCCCCGCTTTTCAGGGGGAGCAGGTCCCAGGAACGGGCGCCGCCGGCGCAGACCACCACGTTGGTGCAGGACAGATCCACTTCCGTATTGATGATGCTGTACAAGTCTTCCGAAGCGTTGTGGTATTTGCTTTCCATGTTCGAGCCCACAACATAAAACATGAATGTACGTTTGTATGTTCCTTTTTGCGGGCGCGGGGTAGGCGTGACCGGCCGGGGCGTGGGGGTCGGCGACTTTGTCGGGGTCCTCGTGGGGGTTCTCGTGGGGGTTCTCGTGGGGGTTTTCGTCGGGGTTTTTGTAGGCGTCTTTGTCGGCGTTTTCGTCGGGGTCTTCGTCGGCGTCTTTGTCGGCGTCTTTGTCGGCGTCTTTGTCGGCGTCTTCGTCGGGGTCTTCGTCGGGGTTTTCGTCGGCGTCCTCGTGGGCGTGGCCGTCATCACGGGCGTCGGCGTCGGCGTGGTGCCAAAGACGATGCCGCTGTCCGGCTGGGGCGTCGGGGTGGAGCCGAATACGATCCCGGTCGCCGCCGCCTGCGGGCACAAAGCGCCCAGGACTTCCGCAGACAGAAGTCCGAATACGCACAGGAAAAGAAAGAAGTTCCTCAGCCCGTCATGCCGTCTGCTTTCCAACACGCCCGCCACTCCCATTCATATGTGATGGATGAAATATCATCTGATTTCTCTTTGGATTTCATCCGATATTATAACATGGCCCAAATTGATTGGCAACGGCTTTTTCGTTCGCCGCCTGTCCCCGCGGCAGGCGCAGGGCGCGCGCGAAAAAGCGCCCTTCCCGGATGGACAGGGCGCTGTGGCGGAACGGTATGTTTGTTTGCGGGGCTATTTGCGCAGGCCAAGCTTCCGGGCGGCGCGGCCCAGCACGCGCCGGACGGGGAGCAGCAGGCGGCGCAGGGGGTACACGGCCCACCAGAAACGGACGTAGAGGCGGTATGGCCGGTCCTCCACCCGGCAGGATTTCCCTTTGCGGGAGAAGGCGGTCAGCACGCCGATCACCGCGCTGTCGGACACGGTCTCGGGGGTATAGGTATTGTCCCCCAGGATCACGTAGGCGCCGTCCAGCACCCGGATCACCCGGTGCAGCACGTAGTACTTCCCCCGGCGGTACAGGGCGACGTCGTATTTTTGGAGCCGGCCTTTGGGCGGCTCGATGACCACCAGGTCCCGGTCCTGATGGAGCATCGGCAGCATGCTGACCCCGCGGGTCTTGTAGATCAGCCGGCCGTCCCGGGCGAGGATTTCCTCAAAGCTGCCCATGGCGCCCTCCGGCCGCTTCCCAGGCCATTTGGACTGCCGCCATGTCCGGCCGGCTGCGGAAGCGGAAGATCCGGACCTTGCCGGACAGATTCGTCAGCAGGCGCAGCACCTGCCGCCGTTCCTCCGGGTCCCGGGGCATGAAGGTCTGCCGGAGCAGGGCGGGAAACGCGTCCGCGAAGCTGATTTCGCTGATCTCGTTCTCCCCGCGCTCCAGCAGGTATACCGCCCGCAGGGGGACGGAACAGTTGGCGTTCCAGCCTTCCTTGCCACACCAGGGCGTGCCGAAGGCGGTGACCCCCTCCGCCGTGACGCGGACAAGGGGCTTGTCCCCGTTCACGATGAAGGAATCGGGGATCCCGTCCACCCAGAGCTTCGTCCGGGTGGTCTTGCCGACGCCGCTGGGCGCGCAGATCATATACCCCTCCCCCGCCGTGGAGATCACGGAGCCGTGCATGAGGAAGGTGTCGTAGACGGGCATGGCGGAGGCGATCTTCCGGTATACCGTCAGCGTCTCCAGATAGGCCGGGGCGATGTTCACCCATTCCCCCGTCCTGTCCGCCTGCTCCCGGGCCGTCCGGTCTTCCCAGGCCAGATCCTCCTCCGTCACCTGCACGGCAAAGTCCGCCGGGGTGCCGTCCGCCGGAACGATATAGTCCCGGCACAGGTACCGGACGCCGTCGTGAAGCGGACGGACGTCGATGACCCGGTCCGCCAGCCTGATCCGAAAAGCGCTTTCTTCCGCGCTTACATTCCGCTGTTTTTCCATCTCTTATATTCCCGCAGCATAATTTCCCGGTAACGGGCGATCCGGTGTTCTTTGTCGTATCCGGTGCATCGGTTCGTCTTGACCGGGCAGTTGGCAGGCAGCCGGTCGCAGCAAGGGTACAGGGGGCACGCTTCGCAGCCGTCGAACGGCCGGCGCTGGCGCCGGAAGGCGGCCTGCGCTTCGTCGGTGACGCACTGATTCGACAGGAATATTGTAAACCGGACAGCCTTGCCCTGTCAAGAAGCGGCCGCGCCAAACACAGGACGCCGGGCTCATAAGCCGGCCCGGCGTCCTGTGTTTTACATTTGATTGATCAGTGATCCCGTCCGGCGGGCTCAGCGCACCGGCCGGATCAGGATGAAGGGGGTCAGCTCCCCGCCCTGGCCGGAGGGATTGTCCTTGAGGGCGTCCTGGATCTGGTCATCCGTCAGGGGGAAATCGCCGCACTTGCCCAGCTGGTTCTGGTCAATGTCGTTGGCGTCCATCAGCACCACGGGGATGCCAGTCTTCTTTTCCAGGTCGTCACACAGCTCCGCGGCGTTTTCGTTGTTGATCAGCGCCAGGTCCTTGTAGCGGTCGAAGGAGGAACGGTAGTAGAAGCCGTCAATCCCCGCCACGCCGGGGCCCACGATCTTGTAGAAAACGCCGTGCTTGCCGAACAGCTTGGTCACCGCCGAGGCGATGGAGGCGAACACCACCTTGGGCGCGCCCACCATGTCGATGGCCAGCTGCAGCTTGTAGGCGTCGTGCATGCCGATGCCCGCCTTGGTCTCGCTGGCGTGCCTGGACAGGGCCTTGGCCCAGAAGCCCGGGTGCACCTGCTCCTTGGTGCGGACGTTCCCGGTGCACATGGCCATGACCTTGGCGCCGAAGGCCAGCACGTCGCCCGGCTGGTAGAGGGGCTTCACGTACCGCCCCACCAGCTCCGCCTGATCCTCCCCCACTTCGATAAAGTGGGTCTGGATCGCGTAGCGGTCGTAGCTCACGCCGTCCCGGCCGGTCAGCCGGCCCCGGTCAAAATAGGTGACGCCGTCCTTTTCCCGGCGCTGGGATTCGATGTTTTTGCTCTCGCTGCCCATAGGACCCTCCGTCAGTACGCTTTCGCAAAGTACATGACCTTATCGGCCTTTCTGCCGCAGCAGACGCAGGTATCGCCCACCGGGGTCTGGTCGAAGGGCATGTTGCGGCTGGTGGCGGTGGTTTCGGCCTTGATCCGGTCCTCGCAGGCGCGGTCGCCGCACCACATGGCCTTGGCGTAGCCGCCGTTGACCTGGGCCGCCAGTTCTTCCATATTGTGCACCACTTTGGTGTGCGCCTCCCGGAAGCGCAGGGCGATGTCGAACATGCTCTTGGTGATGTCGTCCAGCAGCGCGGGCAGCTTTTCGGGCAGCTCGGACAGGGCCACGGCGGTCTTTTCAAAGGTGTCCCTGCGCACGACGGTGGCCACGCCGTTCTCGATATCCCGGGGGCCGATCTCCACGCGGACGGGCACGCCCTTGAGCTCCCACTCGTTGAACTTGAAGCCGGGGCTCACGTTGTCCCGGTCGTCCAGCTTGACGCGGATGCCGGCGGCCTTGAGGGCGTCAAAGACTTCCTGGCACTTTTCCATTACGCCGCCCTTGTGGGCCGCGATGGGCAGGATCACCGCCTGGTAGGGCGCGACGGCCGGCGGGAGCTTGAGCCCGCGCTCGTCGCCGTGGGTCATGATGATGGCGCCGATCAGCCGGGTGGAAACGCCCCAGCTGGTCTCGTGGCAGTATTCGAGCTTGCCTTCCTTGCTCAGGTACTGGATCTCGAAGGGCACGGAGAAGTTGGTGCCGAAGTTGTGGGTCGTGCCGGCCTGCAGGGCCTTGCCGTCCTGCATCATGGCCTCGATGGAATAGGTTGCCTGGGCGCCGGCGAACTTTTCCTTTTCGGACTTGCGGCCGGAATAGACGGGCATGGCCAGCTGCTGCTCGGCGAACTCCCGGTAGATGTGCAGCATGGTCAGCGTCTCTTCCTGCGCCTCCTCGGCGGTGGCGTGGACGGTGTGGCCTTCCTGCCACCAGAACTCGGCCGTGCGCAGGAAGGGACGGGTGGTCTTTTCCCAGCGCATGACGGAGCACCACT
>CAMJXZ010000174.1 GCA_946409855.1 uncultured Clostridia bacterium
ACCTTACAGGCCCCGGGGGCGCACCTCATCCGGCCCTCCGGGCCACCTTCCCCAGTGGGGAAGGCTTTTGGGTGCCCACAGATACGCTTTTGACCAGTTTCCTTGATGAAACGCTATATCTACGCACGATCATTTAGCATTTTTATCTGAACTTAGTATGAACAGGTACCACATGGAGGTCTGACGGTCCGGAGCCTGCCGGCCCGCTGCTCGGTAAGAACAAGCCACTGGCTTGTTCTTCGGGCCCTCGCAACCCGCTGCGGATTACAATCAGGGGGAAAATTCCCCCTGATTGTAATCCGCAGCTCGGCGCGTGTCTTATCCTTATGCCAGGGGACTGAACAGCTACCTTTCCGGAAAGATGTCATGATCCGCGCCGCCCCGCCGTCAGGAGCGGAGCACGTCGTCTTCCCGGGCGGAAAGCTCCGCCGCGCCTTCCCGCGCTTCCTCGAACGATCCCTTCGGTACGGGCGCGCCGGACAGCGCTTTCAGGAACAGCTCCGCCACCCGGACGGCGCCCCGCTCCTGCAGGTGGCTGTTGTCGCTCAGGCCTTCCGGATAGTTCGGGTGTCCGGCGGGCACATGGCAGAAAATGTCCTTCGTCCCCTCCGGGCCCAGCTCCTGGAACAGCGCCATCGTGGCGGCCTCCAGGTCCGCCAGGGGCACGGCGAGCCGCCGGGCCGTCTTCCGGAGGGCTTCGGGGTAGGGGCCGTGGGTCGCCAGCAGCCGGCCCTGCGCGTCAAAATGCCGCCGGGCCACCGGCGTCGCCAGCACCGGCTCGGCCCCCAGCAGCCGGGCCGTTTCGATGTACTTCCCGAGATACTCCGGGAAGGTCGTATCCGGGTCCGTATGGCGCGCCAGGTCCGGCTTTTCGTCGTTGTGGGAGAAAGAGACGATCAGCCTGTCCCCGGAACGCAGGCAGCAGGCGATGTTCAGAAGCCTGTTTTCATCAAAAAAGCTTTTGCTGGAGCGGCCGCAGACGGCGCAGTTTTCCACGAACACGTCCTGCGGCAGCAGCGCCTGGAGCTTCTGCCCCCAGCCCGCCATGGGGGACCGGTCCAAAGGATAGTCCGCCATCGTGGAATCCCCGCAGAGGAACCAGGTCGGCGTCCGGCGTTCCGGATGCCAGCCGTCCGCCCCGCCGATCACCTGGGGGAGCGTGACGCACCGGGCCTCTTCGGCCGTCATCCGCTTCTGCCGGGGGTGGCGGGTGCTCTGGTCCGCCCGCGCCCCGCGGGTGCCGAACTCGGCGTACCGCTCCGTCACCAGCCGGACTTCGTCCCAGTCCGCAAAGCCGGCGGGGGATACGTGTTCGTCCATCTCGCAGGAAAGGAACACGGTCTGGGCGTATTTCCGCCAGGGCCGGCCCAGGAGCGCCAGGCCGTTTTCACAGTCCCCCGTGAGGGCGCACTGACGGAACACCATCCCGTACGGCTGCCCTTCCGGCGTGTTGGCGGCGGTGTAGAACCCGCCCCGTTCGTTCATCACCAGGGTGCAGCGCTCGAACCAGCAGCGGTAGGGGCCGAAGATGAAATCGATATCCCCCCGGATCAGGCAGTCCTCAAAGTACTGCCGGCTGTGGGTCATGGGGCAGTCGCCCACGCTGGGGACCATCTCCGCCCGGCCCTGCCGGGGCGCCACAAAGTCCGCCACCTTGGGCATCAGCGGGCCGCAGAACAGGGTATCCTGATGGGCGATCATGCGCACGTTGCGCCACACGCCCCGGTCGCCGGCGGCGTATACCGCCACCGCCTGCCCCACGTCCCGCCCGTCGCCGGCGTCGTTGCGGATGGTCAGGTTCTCCACCTCCACATTGTGCCCGGTCACCATGAAGGTGGCGCTCAGGAAGGTGCCCCGCTCCTGCCCGTTTTCGTCCGGGTCCTTGGCGCAGCCCCGGGCGGTGATCACCGTTTCCGTCCGGGACTGGCCCACGATGCGCAGGTTGTCCTTATGGACGACCACCCGTTCCTCGTAAACCCCCGGCCGCACCAGCAGGATGACCGGCGCCCGGTCCCCCGGGGGGACCGCGTCCACGGCCTGCTGGATGGAGGTAAAGTCCCCGCTCCCGTCTTTTGCGATGATATACATGGATCCTGTTCTCCTTTCTTTAACTCCGGACCCGTCAGTACCGGTTATGCACCTTTTCCGCGAAGCACATCATGTCCTTAACGGCGATCTCCTCCCCGCCATCCAGCACGGCCCTGCCGCTCATGCGGCCGAAGACCTGGTGCTGGTCGGACACCAGCAGCCCCAGGTCGATTTTGGCCGCCCGGTCCAGGACCGGCGCAAAGTCCATCTCAAACCGCCCGTCCGAGGAAGTAAACTTCCAGGGCTTCATATAGCTGTCCTGCGGGATATGGAAGGTCACGTCGTCCAGCTTGTGCACCCGGCCGTTGTAAAACAGCACGTTCTCGGACGCCGCTTTCGTATTGCCGAAGCCGCAACCGATGTTGAAGCCGAAGACATCCTGCCCGATCTGCCCGCTGCCCGAGCCCCAGTACCAGGTGTTGTCGTAGGTCCATACGCCCCGCCCCCAGTCCAGGGTGCCGAAGTCGGTCTCCGGGTCAAAGACATACCGGGTGCCGTCGTATTCCATATAGCCGGAGGCGCGCATGCAGTTGATCTTCTGGTTGTAGTAAAAATGCCGGGCCTTGTCCCAGGGCGTGGCGATGACCATGGACTCCGTTTCCGGCTGCGTCAGCTCGATCTCGCACGCGAACGGCTTGTCCCGGTAAAAGCGCTCAAACCGGCAGGAGATCCGCCGCTTGCCGCCGCCCGGGGAAAAGCGCAGCTGAAGCCGCTTGTCCTGATACGCCGTGTCCCCTTTCCCGGAATCCGGGGGCAGGCGCAGCCTGCCCATGGGGAACGCGTTCAGCACCGTCTCCGTGTGCTCCCAGGGGGTTTCGTCCAGCACAAGCAGGGAAACGGACTGCAGGCCGATGTACCCGTCGTCCGAAACCGTGAACGCCCCGGCAAAGCCCCGGCCCATCACCAGGTAATAATCCCATTCCTTGATCCGCCATTTGGGGGCTCTGATCCTTTGGCGGTCGTACCGCTGCAGAAGGCGCCTGGACCAGCCCGGCTCCGCCAGATTGCCCGATTCGTCCAGCAGCTCCCGCTCCTGTGTCACTTCATGGTTCCGCATCCCTTATTCCTCCTGGTTTTCCCGGTTCACCGGCACCTTGCTGCGCAGGGCCAGGATGTGCTCCGACGGCAGACACCCGAATTCCCGCTGAAACGCCCGGCGGAAGGTCCGCATGCTGGTAAAGCCGCAGGCGTCGCAGATCCAGGTCAGCGTCAGCTTCGGGTCCCGCATCATCAGCCGGGCCCGGGTGATCCGGATGGTGTTGATGAAATGCCGGAAGCTGGTGTGCATCCGCCCGGAAAAAAAGTGGGACAGATGGGACGCGCTGATGCCCAGCCCCCTCGCGGCGCTCTCCAGCGAGATGTCCTCAAAGGCGTGGTCCGAAATGTAGCGGATGATCCGGTCGCCGATGTCGCCCTCGCCGGTATTGTACACGGGCCGGAAGGTCAGCCTGTGGAGCACCCCGGCCAGCAGCACGTGCAGGTACGCGATGCACATCGGCAGATCGTCCTTCATATTAAAACGCTGCAGCCGCGCCGCGGCCAGGCGGACCTCCTCCCCCGCTTCCTGCGCGGACAGCACCGGCTTTTCCGGCAGCAGCCCGTGAAAGGTGCCGGCGTATTCCGGAATGATGTCCGGCGGGAAAATGGCCACCAGCCCCTCCGCGTCTTCGCTCAGCTCCTCGTAGCTGTGGGGGACCAGGGGAAAGATCATTGCCGCGTCCCCGGGGAACAGCCGCCAGCGGGCTTCGTCGATCCCCAGCACAACGCTGCCCCGGGTCGGCACCACCAGCTCCGCCGTGTCGTGAATGTGCGCGGGATACGGAAACCGGGTCATTTCCCCGATAAACAGCTTCTCCGGCCGCTGTTCGTAAAACGCAAGCATCTGTACTTCCCCGCCTTTCAGCAGTTTTTGTCCGCAGGCCCCGCGGCGCGCGCTCCGTGTTCCGACACATTATAAACCATAAAGCACAAAAAAGAAACAGCACAAATGAACAAAAAAGATATTTTTGTCCCCTGTCCGACGGGAAAAAGCATTGTACACAGGCATCTGCCCTGCTATAATGCTGATTACACAGAACGAAAAGAACGATCAGCCGCTGCCGTGAGACTTTTTCCCCGGAAAGGATGTGAGACCGTGAGCACAAACAGCAGACCCTTCACCCTGAGCAAAAAAGGCAGGGGTTACCTGGAATTTCTGTACATCCTGCCGTTCCTGCTCCTTGTCGCGCTCATGTCCTATTATCCCCTGTACGGGTGGATCTACGCGTTCCATGACTACATGCCGCCCAAGCCGATCTCTTCGGAGACGTTTGTGGGGCTCAAATGGTTCCAGTTCATCGTGTCCAACCCGGTCCGCCGGGCGGACGTGTGGCGCGTGCTGGTCAACACCTTTGCCATGAGCGGCATTTCCCTGGCCTTCAGCTGGTTCCCGATGGTGTTCGCGGTGTTTCTCAACGAGATCCGCTGCAAGCCCTACCAGAAATTCGTCCAGACCGTGACCACCCTGCCCAACTTCATCAGCTGGGTGCTGGTGTACTCGGTGGCCTTCAACGTCCTGAGCTCCACCGGCGCGGTCAACTCGGTGCTGACGGGCCTGGGCCTGATCGACAAACCCATCGCCTTCCTCAACTCCAAAGAGCATATCTGGTTCAAGATGTGGCTGTGGCTGACCTGGAAAAACGCCGGCTGGGCGGCCATCATGTACCTGGCGGCCATTACCGCCATCGACGACCAGATGATCGAAGCGGCCAAGGTGGACGGCGCCACCAGGATGCAGATCATCTGGCGGATCACCTTCCCCTGCCTGCTGCCGACCTACTTCGTCATCGTCATGCTGAACCTGGCCAATTTCCTGTCCAACGGCATGGAGCAGTATTACGTTTTCCAGAACAACTTCAACCGAAAAACCATCGAAGTGCTGGACCTGTACGTGTACAACTACGCGACCCAGGGCCGCGGCAACTACCCGCTGTCCACGGCCATCAGCATGCTCAAGAGCATCGTGAGCGTGGTGCTGCTCTTCGTGACGAACACCGTTTCCCGCCTGGTCCGCGGGGAAGGCTTCGTGTAAGGGAAGGGGGCGGACGGATATGTCAAACAAGGCTGTTGGGAAACCGAAAAAGCACGTCAACCCCATGGACATTCAGAGTCCGGGCGACCGCGTCGTCAGCGTGATCACCTATATCGTCTACGCGTTCTTCGCCTTCGTATGCGCCTATCCCTTCTACTATATCATCATCAACTCCATCAGCGCCAACAACTTAAGCGAGCGGGGCAAGGTGCTGTTCTGGCCCCTGGAGGTCCACTTCAAAAACTATACCCGCATGGCCAGCATCCCGGGCCTGCTGGACGCGGCCAAAATATCGGTGCTCCGCACCGTCATCGGCACCGCCCTCACGGTGATTGCGGCCGCTTTCCTGGGCTACATGTTCACCCGGGAAACCCTGTGGAAGCGCAAGCTCTGGTTCCGCTTCGTGGCGGTCACCATGTACGTGAACGCCGGCATCATCCCCTGGGTGCTCTCCATGAGGAACCTGGGGCTGGCCAACAACTTCTGGGGATATATTTTCCCCATGGTCGTGCAGCCGTTTTACATCATTCTCTGCAAGACCTACTGCGAATCGGTCCCCAAGGAGCTGCAGGACGCGGCGGAGATCGACGGGGCGGGCACGCTCAGAATCTTTTTCAACATCATGCTGCCGGTCATCACGCCGATCCTGGCCACCATCGCCATCTTCGCGGCGGTGAACCAGTGGAACTCCTTCCAGGATAACCTGCTGCTGATCACGAACAAGCACGACGAGCTGGATACCCTGCAGTACAAGCTGTTCCAGTATATTTCCCAGGCCAACAGCCTCAAAGCCCTGGTCAGCAATACGACCAACTCCAACGCCGTCATGGCCGGCCTGGCCACCGCGGCGACCGCCACCTCCATCCGCATGTCGGTGACGGTGGTGGTGGTGCTCCCCGTCATGCTGATCTACCCCTTCTTCCAGCGCTTCTTCACCAAGGGCATCATGATCGGCGCGGTCAAAGGATAATACAGGCGCCGCGCCCCAAACCGCGAGATGAAAGCAGATGTGCTTTCCATCATACATTAAAGGAGGTTGTACTATGAAACGTTCCCTGTCTGTGCTGCTGATCCTTGCCATGCTCCTGAGCCTGGCATCCTTCAGCGCGGTGGCCGAGGACCTGCCGCTCCTCACCATCGATGTGTATGACGACGCCGCCAACTACAACGGCATCCAGACCGGCTGGTTCGCCAAGGTGATCAAGGACCGGTTCAACATCGAGCTGAACATCATCGCGTCCCAGGTCGTGGGCAACACGGTGTATGCCACCCGCTCCGAAGAGGGCAACCTGGGCGACATCATCGTCGTGGACAAGGCCAAGTTCCCGGAAATCGTGGAAGCCGGCCTGGCCAAGGACATCAGCGACAAGCTGCCCGAGTGTGAAAACATCATGAAGTTCAAGGACCAGATCGATGTGTTCAACAAGGGCCTGACCGGGGAAGACGGCAAGTATTACGGCATCCCCACCGAGATGACCGACACCGCGCCGGACGCCCTGACCGACGACGTGATCTATTCCAGCCCCATGCTGCGCTGGGATCTGTACAAGGCCGCCGGCGCGCCGGAACTGGCCAACCTGGACGACCTGCTGAACGTCCTGGTGAAGATCCACGAAATCCATCCCGTCAATGACGACGGCGATCCCGCCTATCCCTTCACCCTGTGGGCCGACTGGGACGGCAACGACAACATGATCGGCATCGCCAACGTCGTGCAGCTCACCACCTGGTACGGCGAGAAGCTCAAGGGCAGCGCCATGCTCAAGCCCGACTACA
>CAMJXZ010000175.1 GCA_946409855.1 uncultured Clostridia bacterium
ATCTCGTTGACCCGCTGCTCGTCCCGGTCGACCGCCATCACCTGATGGTTCAGGTCGTTCAGCTTTTCGACGATATGCTTTCCAAAGCGGCCCAGGCCGATGACCAATACGGATTTCATGGGGTTCCTCCTTTGCCTGACTGTGATGATTCCCGCGGCGGCATTTATCGGATGCCTGCCCTGATGATATGCAAAATTATAAGGCAAAAAGAATAAGAACGGTGTTAGCAAGTCCGCTTTGGGCATTAAGAGTGTATAAAGATGATGTTCTTAAAAAATGTTGATGAACCGGCGGAAACCAAAAGGCGGAAAATGTCCTGAAATGTTTTCCGCGGACCGGTTCCGCCCGAAAGGTGACTGGAGAGGACGGATGCATTTGTCAGGGATGGTTTTCCATCCGGTGCAGACAGTTGATCTCAGCGCGAACGTCTGAATTCCGCTTTGCGCATAACGCATAAAGAAAAGCTGCCGTCGGCTTATACAGCGGACGCGGCAGCATTTTTTGCATTTTTTCAGGCAGCTTGATCAGACGGCGCTCGTCAGACGGGGAAGCGGACATGATTCCCCGGAACCGATGGGTTTGACGGAAACAGGCAGATCAGCATTCATACGCCAGCAGGTTCCCCAGCGGAACGGAAAACCCGAGGGCACGGTACAGATCTGTGTCGCAGTCCGCGCAGCCGACGGTGAGAGAAGAAACGCCGCTTTCCCGGTAGGCGTATGCCGCCAGGCCGCGCGCGATGCCCTGATGCCGGTACGGCGGGCAGATGTAAAAATCCTCAAAAACACCGCTGGGGCTGTAATCAAAGGTGGAAAAACCCACCGTGACAGAGCAGCAGCCGATCAGGCGGTCTTCCTCAAAGGCGCCGTAAAAGAGGATGGCGCCACGGCCGATGGCGGCGGCCAGCCGGTCTTTGTCCGCGTCTGTGGGCTCCTCTTCCCCGATGGCGGATTTGTATTGTTTCTGCAGGTCCCACAAGGCGTCGATCTGAGCGGGGCCGATTTTCTTTAATTCCATCCGTTTCCTCCGTTCGTTCAGGCGGCGGCGCCGGTTCGCCGCGGTTCATCGCGGTGCCTTTCAGCGTATTCCCGCCCGGGCCAAAGCGCCTTTCGGCAGGGGGAGTCTGAGCCGCAATCTTCGCGGCGCCCGATTATCCGATTCTCCTGCCGAAGATTTCACAGACCAGTTCCCGGGCGCCGTCTTCCCGGATGCGGATATTTTCCCAGTGAAAACGGTCCCGCGTGATCCCGGAAAAAACCCAGAAGGCGTTTTCCTCATCCAGCACCCGGCCGCAAAGGCGGTCCCCCTCCTTCCGGAAGGTCAGCCGTTTCATGCACGTTTCGCAGGTGTATACCACGTCATACCAGCCGTTTTTCCTGTTGAACATGCGCAGCGACGTGCCGTATTCGCCGTCCGGCTGCGGGTCGGCCGCTTTCGTCTGCCTGGAAGGGAAGATGAAAACATCCTGCACGCCGGTCCCTTCCAGGATCCTGCGGAAGATCCATTCGCCGGTCACATGGCGCTTTCTCCCTTTTTCCGGTTCGTCATAGTAATCGCAGGCCCAGTCCCCGATCAGGGGCGCGAACCAGTCATAGGCTTCCGGGATTTTGTCCGTCTTTTCGCTCAGAAGGGCTTCGGAAAATGTGTCCATGGTTGATCCTCCCTGATCATCAACGGGTAAAACGGCAGGCGGCGGCCGGGTCCTTGTCTCCCGGCCTTCCGTGCCGTCCTGGGGCTGAAAGAAACTGTGAAATGGGCGGGTTCACGGACGCGCCGGCACCCGCTTCATGCCGACCGCTTCGGCGGCTTTCCGCATGGGCAGATTGCTTTGCTCGGTCGTCAGGGCGGCGGCCTTTCCTTCTTTCAGGATCATGCAAGCCATTCCGGACAGGAGCGCTTTGCAGTATCCCCGGTTCCGCCGGTCGGGAACGGTCGCGGCGCCGCCTATTTCGGTTTCCCCGTCCCGGAAAGACAAGGGGATGGCAAAGCTGACGATTTCGCCGTCCTGAACGATCGCCAGGGGGCTGCCGACGTACTGTTCAAACCGGTCCGGATCGACGTCTTTCCCGAAGCGGGCGTAAAACCTCCGGATCATGGCGAGGTCTTCGCGCCAGTCCAGACGGGTGACGGGATGGAGCGGGACGCGTTTCAGGTCCTCCAAAGCGTCCGCGCGGTAATATACAAAGGGATTGGCCATTCTGAACGCTCCTGAAAATCATCGCGGGGACGGCGGGACCGGGAAAACGGACCCTCCGGCGCTGCCATACACCGGCGGATCCGCGCGGCCCGGGTTCGGGATCAACGGAACACGGGGAAGCGGGCGGCGGTCACTTCAGGCTCCTGAGAAAATCTTTATGCGGTTCGGAAACCCGGAAGCTTTCCAGGGCCTTCTGGATCGCTTTTTTATGCACCCAGTCGTCCAGCCGGCGGTCGATCAGATAGGGGATCGTCTCCTCATACCGCTTGGCCAGCGCGGTCGCGAAATACCAGGCGGCCATCATTTTGAGGTAATAATCCTCTCCTTTTTTGTCCGCCACAAGGGCCAGGTATTCTTCCCGGAAATCCCCGTCCAGAAACTCGTTCATCAGCATGCGGATCCCGAACCTGGCCGTATATACGTGATCCGAAGCGATCCATTTCCGGATATGGGGCAGAAGCTTCGGGTGGTTCTTTTTGAACGCCTTCGGGGTCGCCTGATCGGAGACCGGCCAGCAGTCGACATAGGGCAGGAACGCTTCCACGGCCTGAACGCAGGCGTCAAAATCCCGGATCATCGAGAGGACGAAAAAATGAATCAGATTCTCTTCATAGTACCGGTGGGGCAGATCCTTCAGGAACGCGTCCCGGCCGGGGCTGTCAAAGACTTCCCGGGCGATT
Organism: uncultured Clostridia bacterium; assembly: GCA_946409855.1. Classification (GTDB taxonomy): domain Bacteria; phylum Bacillota; class Clostridia; order Christensenellales; family Aristaeellaceae; genus UBA4246. The sequence goes on from CAMJXZ010000175.1 coordinate 2,878, forward strand.
TTCCTCATCTCGGGCGTCCGGACGCCCAGGATCGTCTCCGGCGGGATGTTCGGGACCAGCCTGGCCTGAAACGCCCGGAACGCGTCGTCCTTTGATACGATCAGCCGGTCATATAAAGTCATGTGATTTCCTCCTTTCATCGCCGCCGGGGACACGCTCATTTTCTCAGGCGCCGGATCCGTTCGGAGGAGTATTCCTCGATCTGCCGCCACAGGGATTTGAGCTGTTTTTTGTGGGCGCACAGCTTTTCCGTGCAGTTCCTGCACCGGAGGTAATCGTTGGTTTTCTCCGAAAAACGCTCCGGGTGCAGGTAGAAAGTGATCTCCCAGCGGATCAGCAGCGCGACCGACAGCGCCAGCAGGCTCCAGGAATAGATTTTCCGGACAAAAAACAGGGGCGTGAACATCATGGCGTAATCCCAGTTGTAGATCCTGCAGACGCTGCAGCACTTGTTCTTCATGAACCAGGTCTGGAAAGGGCAGAAGAACAGGATGCAGATGATATCGCAGACGGAATACGCGCTGCACAAGAGCAGCATGATCCCGTCGTCCAGGATCCCTTCCATGTGCAAAGCGCCGAAGATCCCGTTGAAGACGATCCAGCTCAGCGCCACGAGCACGGTGGCATGATTGTCCGGGATCGAGATCTCCGTACTGCCGGATTTCATGTAGTTCCGGGCAAACTGCTTCTGGCACCCGGGGCTTTCGTATTTGGAGGGCAGGAAGCGCAGCACCATTTCAACGAAGAAAACGGCCCAGATGACGGACAGGATGAGGGGTATTTTCTCAAAGCTGTCGATGATCGCTTCCCCCCGGTCCAGCCGGTAGCGGATGTAGGTGATCAGCAGCATCAGAAACAGCGCGGACCTGTAGACAAGACGGATATAGTGCAGCATGCTGACGATGCTGATTTTTCTTTTTCTTTTCCTTTTCATGGCGTATCCCCGCCCTTCCTGCCGTGCTTTGCGGCCGGTATGATCAGACGTTCCCGGCGGCCCGCCGCCCCTCAATCCTTTTCGAGGACCTCTTTGAGGACAGACGCGAACGCGGCGTCGTACGCGTCCTGCTCCGCCTTGCGCTGCGCGGCGTCCTGCCCGGCGATGGTCTCGGACCGGATCCACCGGAGCCGGCGCGCCGCCTTCTCTGTTTTGACGGCGGCCTGCGTGTATTCCGGCCCGATCATCAGCAGCTTCATGGCGTCCGCCGGCTTCAGAAAGCCGCTGCTGATGACGCCGAAGGTTTCAAAGATCGTATCGTTGGCGATGGGGCCGAGGACGACGTCCGCCGTCAAAGTGTCCGCCGCCCTCCGGTTTTGGAAGATATACTGAAACCAGTCCTCATCCCGGCGGAACCGGTAGATCAGCAGGCCCGTTTCATCCAGCTCGTACTCGTTGACGACGGCGTCCGCCCGGGCCCAGCGGCGGGCGAAAGCCATGTCCGGCGTCAGGTAAAAGCCCGGCCCGAAATCGGCGTTTTTCCGGCCGCGGCGGATGTCCGGCTCGCGGATTTCCAGGGGGCCTGTATGATACAGTTTCATTGGGGCTCCTTTCTGCCTGCGCTGCCCCGGGGGAGGATGAAGCGCCGGCGGTCATCGCCGGTTTCCCTGAGCGTAAACAGCGCGGGATCCGCGTCCAGCGGCTGCCCGTCGACGAAAGCCGGCACCCGGACCGTCCATTCGTCCAGGTCGGAAACCGTGACTTCCCTTCCTGACATGCCCGTGATCATGTATTTTCCGGGATATGCGCGGACGCTGAAGATTTCTTTCAGCGGGCAGGGAATGCCGTCAAAGAGGATCAGGGGGCCGGGAGCCTGCGATTCATAGCTTCTGATCATTCCCTCCAGCCAGGGCGTATACCGGAACAAATGACAAAGCGCCGCGCGGGACAGGGGGTTTTTGCCTTCGGTGCGGCGGATGTCCATCGGATATCCGGTGCGCACAAGGTCCAGGGAAAAGCAGCCGCCAAAGGCATCGCTCCGGTTCCATGATTCGCATTTCAGACAGCCGAACTGCTCTGCCTGATCGTCCGGCCAGCCTTCGGACGATTCCATGTCCCAAAACGCCGTGATGTTCCCGGGGAGGAACAGTTCTTTTAGCAGGCCGCAGCTGCTGAACGCCCTTTGGCCGAGGATCCTCAGGGAATCGGGGAGGATGACCTCCGTCAGCGGACAATCGCTGAACGTCGCGTCCCCGATCCGGATCAGTCCCTCCGGAAAATCGACGCGCCCGAGATCCGTGCCGCCGAAAGCATATCCGTCGATATACCGGAGCGTATCCGGCAGGGAAACGCGGGCCAGGCCTGTTTCGGCAAAGGCGTTTTCCCCGATCCACCATACGGGCGGCGGAATCACCAGATCCGTGAGCGGGCTGCAGCCGAAGAAGGCGTTTTCCCCGACGCCCACGACCGGCATCCCGCCGATCTGCGCCGGGAGCGAAACGGCGCCTGCCGCGCCGCGGTATCCGGTAAGGACGGCGCCGGCGGGGCACCCGGCGTACAGGTGCGGATGCCTGCCGGCGGACTCGCCGAACAGCCCCAGCTCATTTTCGCCCCAGGCCCGGGCCGTTTCATAAAAAAATGTTCCCTGTGCCGTTTCTTCGGCCGGCATGAGTACATACGCCTCCTGAATGATGTATCTTTGGCGCGTCCGCGCGGCGATTCATCGTCATAGCATGGACTTCTTTGCCCGGGGGGATTCTTTCGCGCAGCCGCATAAAAAGGAGCCTGCCCGTCGGGACGCCGGCGGTGCGCACCGCTGTTTTCACCGGTGTATTTTACCATATCCGGGGCAAAGGTTCAATAAGCGGATGGGGGAAGAATCGTTCCTGATTTGTTCTGCTTATGGGAAAAACGGACAGGGCGGGCGCATTTCCCCTCTGCGGGAAAAGAGGCACCCTCTGCGGGAAAAGAGGCACTTTGCCCCTTGTCACAGGGGCGGGTTGTGTGGTAGAATATCATGTATTTTTATGGACTTGCGGGAGGTGCGGAAAACCGGCGATGAAGGTTGGGGTTATCTCTTTGGGCTGTGTCAAGAACCGGGTGGACACGGAGCAGATGCTGAGCCTGCTGCTGGGCGACGGGTTTGAGCTGACGCAGTTCCCGGCGGAAGCGGAGGTGCTTCTGGTCAATACCTGCGGGTTCATCGAGTCCGCGAAAGAGGAGTCTATCGACACCATCTTTGAGATGGCGAAGTACAAGCAGACCGGCAAATGCCGGGTGCTGTGCGTCGCGGGCTGCCTGGCCCAAAGGTACGCGCAGGACCTGATGCGGGACATCCCGGAGATCGACTGCCTGCTGGGCGTCCAGCAGACGGGGGAAGTGGCCGGGCTGATCCGGCAGGCGCTGGCCGGCGGCCGTCCCTGCGAGACCGGGCGGCGGGAAGGCTTTCTTTCCTGCGGAAGGGTGCTGACGACCCCGCCCTACACCGCCTATGTCAAGATCGGCGACGGGTGCGACAACCGCTGCGCCTACTGCGCGATCCCGCTGATCCGGGGCGGGCACCGGTCCAGGCCCATGAAGGACATCCTGGAGGAGATGCGGACGCTTGCGAAAAACGGCGCTTCCGAGCAGATCCTCATCGCCCAGGATACGACCCGCTACGGCACCGACATCGGGGAGAGCCTGGACCATCTGCTCCGGGAAGGGGCGAAGACGGAAGGGCTCCACTGGCTGCGGGTGCTGTACATGTACCCGGACGAGACGGAAAAGCGGGTGCTTGAAACGATGGCGGGGAACAGCGTTTTTCCCCGGTATCTGGACCTGCCGCTGCAGCACGCCTCGGAACCCCTGCTGCGCAGGATGAACCGCCGCGGCACCATGGCGCACACCCGGGAGATGCTGCGTCTGGCCCGGGATATGGGCTTCTGCCTGAGGACCACGTTCATCGTGGGCTTCCCGGGGGAGACGGAGGACGACTTCCGGCAGCTGATGGATTTTACCGAGGAGATCGGCTTTGACCGGATGGGGGCCTTTGCCTACTCCGTGGAGGAGGATACCCCCGGCGCGAAGATGCCC
>CAMJXZ010000176.1 GCA_946409855.1 uncultured Clostridia bacterium
ATTCCTTGCGGATTTGCCGCCCGGGAGCCCTGCAAGGGCGACAGGCAAATCCGTTCGGGGGGTTCCGTAGGGGGGTCGTAAGACCCCCCTGCGGTACCTGTTCAGTCTTTGACTGAACAGGTACCCGGATCAGTCAATATTTTCCCAGTGGGACAGCAGGTACTGTTCCGCCTCCAGACACCACAGGCCCCGGTGGCGGCCCACGATCTCCGCCAGGCCGGCAAAGCGCGGGTCCTGCTTTCCCTTTTCGGCAAAGTCGTCGATGGCGGTCAGGGACATGCTGATGTGGGTGTAGATCAGCTTTTTGCCCCCGGGAATATTGGGCAGGTTCAGGGTGGTTTCGGCGGCGCAGTCCAGGCCGCCCACATGAGTCACCATCACGGCGGGACGGATGCGTCCGGCGGCGGTGAGCGCCAGGGCTTCGGTCATGTCGTCGGTGTTGCCGCCGGTGGTGCCGACCACGTGGGCGCTGTTGTAGTGCACGTCGTAGAAATTGATGCGGGCGGAGAATTGGGGGTCGGTGGGCCCGGCGAAGAAGCTCAGGCAGCCGTCCCGCCCCAGGATCGCGGAGGACAGCTCCACCACGCTTTCCACCGGCGCGTAGACGAACACGTCGTCGTAGCCGCCGTCCGCCAGGCCGCGCAGATACCCGGCCGGGTCCGGCATGTCCCGGGTATTGACGAAGGACACCCGCACGCCGGTTTGGGCCGTCAGCTCCTCCGGGAACAGCTGCCGGGCGCGCGCCATGCGGTTTTCGTCGATATCGGTCACTACCAGCGTGCCGGGCCGGCGGTCGCAGTGGATGATGTATTCCGCCATCCCCAGGCCCATGGGCCCGGCGCCCGCCAGGATGGCCATTTTGCCGCCCTCGCGGATCCCCATTTCATGGGTGTATACGCCCATCTTCGTATGGAACGCCGCGTGGGCCGCGCCGATGCTGCAGCTGTAGGGCTCCGCCAGGGAGGCCTCAAAAAATGCCTCGCCCGTGTAGGGAAGGAAGCAGCCCTGCTCCATGACCTCCGGCGGGATGATGCAGTAGGTGCAGTCGCCGCCGAAGAAGGGATAGCTGTACCCCGGGCTCCACATCGTGCCCTTGTAGTTCAGCGCCGGCTGCAGGGTGAACCGGGTGCCGGGAAAGAACTGCCCCTCGTATTTTTTCCCGACCTTTTCGATCACGCCGGCGAATTCGTGGCCTATGACGGCGGGATGCTCCGCCACGTCCGGATGGACGCGCTTGTGCGCGGTGCCCAGGACGGCGCATTTGTAGGTGGACATGCAGATGCTGTCGGAAACCACCCGGACCAGGATCTCGTCTTCCTTCATTTCCGGCAGGTCAAATTCCGTCAGCCTCAGATCATTGGCGCCATGCAGGCGTACGGCTCGGGTTTTCATACAAGGGCTCCGTTCTCGTCAGATTTCTTCCAGGCGTACCTGCCGGAGCAGTTCGCGGACCAGGCTCATTTCGGCGGGCTGGGTGCCGGGGGTGGTAACGGCCGCGGCGCTGACCGCCACCGCCAGGGCGCAGGTATCCCGGAAGGACATGCCGCGGGACATGCCGTGCACCATGGCGGCCATCATGCTGTCGCCCGCGCCTACGGTGCTCTGGACGGGGACGCGCAGGCCGTACCCCCGCAGGGCCTGTGTGCCGGTGACAAACAGCGCGCCGTCTCCGCCCAGGGAAACCACGGCCGTGCCCACGCCGCCCGCCGCCAGTTCTTTGGCGGCCCGGGCCATATCGGCGATTCCGGAAAACGTCCGGCCTGTCAGCCGGCTCAGCTCCGCGTCGTTGGGCTTGATCAGGAAGGGGCCGGCCTTCACCCCTTCGATGAGCAGCTCGCCGTCGGCGTCCAGGCAGGTCTTTATCTCCCGGCGCTTCAGCCGGGCGATCCAGTCGGCAAACACGGCGGGCGAAGCGCTGGCGGGGGCCTTGCCCGCCAGCACCACGATGCCGCCGGGAGCGGCGGCTTCCTCCGCTTTGCGGTACACCGCTTCGATCACGCCGGCGTCCGCCGGCGGGCCGGGCTCGTTGATGTCGGTGTTGGTGCGGGCTTCCGGGTCCACCACCTTGAGGTTGGTGCGGGTCTCCTGTTCCACCCGCACAAAGTCGGACGGGATGCCAAGCTCCCGCAGCCTGCTTTCGATCCAGTCCCCTACGCTGCCGCCCAGGATGCCGGTGGCCAGGCTGTCCGTCCCCAGGGAACGGAGCGCCTTCGATACGTTGATGCCTTTCCCGCCCGGGTCCAGGCGCACGCTCTGGATGCGGTTGACCCGGTCCACCCGGAAGCCGGGCAGGATCACCGTTTTATCCAGCGCGGGGGTCAGGGTAACGGTAACAATCATGGTTTTTTTTCGTCCGATCCGCTTGCGCGCGGTTCCCCGAAGGGCGGCCGCGCGGTTTTTTCATATGATATCACAGCCGGTTTTATGATTCAAGGAAAAAGTGCGCCGGGCCGCGGGGTCATCCGCCCCTATCCGTTCCGGGGCCCTTCCTCCGCCTGCCCAAAGCGGAATACGGCCCGGTAAGCGTCTTTCATGGCCGGATAAAGCGAGCGGAACACAGCCAGATGGCGCCGGTAAACGGCGTGCGCCGCGGGGTCCGGCGTGTACTCCCGGGCGGCGCGGACGCAGCGCGCCGCTTCCGAAAAATCCCGGTACCAGCCGATGCCTACGCCGGCTGTCAGCGCCGCGCCCAGGGAGGTGGCTTCGTGGGGCGTCCGGTGCACCCGCACGGGGACGCCGAACATGTCGGCCGCCATCTGCCCCCACAAAGGGCTTTTCGCGCCGCCGCCGATCAGGGTGAGCCGCCCGGCGGGCAGACCGTTGTCCGCCAGGATGTCCCCGCAGAGGGCCAGGGCCTGCATGACCCCCTCGTACGCCGCCCGGGCGATGTGCCGCCGGTCGTGGTAGAGCGTGAAGCCCATCAGCGTGCCGCTGGCTTCCGCCGTCCACCAGGGCGTGCGCTCCCCCATCAGCGTGGGCAGGTAAAAGACTCCCTGCGCCCCGGGCGGGACTTCCCGGGCCATGGCTTCCAGCGCGGCGTAATCGGGCCGTTCCCGCGAAACGCCCAGCAGGTTCCGCGCCGCCCAGTCAAAGGCCGCCGCCCCGCACTGCACCGTGCCGCAGACGTTATAGCCCCGGCCGTCGCTGTCGAAATAGCTGAAAAGCCGCATCTCCCGGTCCCGGCAGGGGGAGGCGCTCAGGGTGCTGACCCAGGCCGAGGAGCCGATGTTCATGTAGGTATCCCCCGGTTTCTGGTCCCGGGCGCCGTGGGCGGCGCAGGCTCCGTCCCCCGCCCCGACGGCCACCGGCAGGCCCGCGGGCAGGCCGGTCAGGGCGGCGAACCGGGGGGCAAGCCCTGTCCCCGCGTCGCAGGAAGGGAGGATGTCCGGCAGCTTCCCGGCGTCCACCCCGCAGGCATTTACGATGTCCCGCGCCCAGGCGCCCGTGTTCAGGTCCAGGCAGCTGCACAGGGAGGCGTCGGTGGGGTCGGTAAACCCGGCGCGGCCGGTAAAGCGGCCGTACAGGTAGTCCTTGATGTTGACGAATTTCCAGGCCTTTTCATAGATTTCCGGCAGGTTTTCCCGGAGCCACATGTACTTGGGCAGCCCGCTGTGCACGTCGATGCGGCTGCCGGTGACGGCGTAATACGTTTCAGGCGGGATCAGCCCGGCGATGCGCGCGCACTGGGGGGCGGCGCGCAGGTCGCTGTGGATGATGTTGTCGTACAGCGCCAGTCCGTCCCGCCCGATGGGGATGCAGCCGTTCATGGTGCCGGTGAAGACCAGCGCCGCGCAGTCCCGCGGGGACAGGCCGCAAAGCACCCGGGCGATGGCCCGGAGGGCGGCGCTTACCTGCGTCTCGGGCTCCTGCTGCGCCCAGCCGGGGCAGGGGTAGCGGGTGGGATAGTCTTCCACGTGGCTGTTCAGCGCGTCCCCCTCCCGGGAGAAGGCCGAGCATTTGATGCCGGTGGTGCCGGCGTCCAGCGTCAGTATGTACTCCATGGGATCCTTTCTCCGGATGTGACGGGCAGACAGAACGGACCTTCCGGATGATGCCGTCCCCTTTTTACGCCGGACGGGCGCGGGGCAGGGGGGAAACAGGGTTTGTTCCCGGAAAAGAAAACACAGGATAAACCGGAAGACGGGCCGGTCCCTGAACGCGGGACGGTCCGTCTTCCGGCCTGCGGGCGCGTCCGTCCGGACGGGCGGCACGCGCTGTCTGTCCGGGGACAGGCCCGGCTTTCCGGCGGTCAGTACCGGCCGCGGATCTCTTCCACGATGGGGGCGACGGTCTTTTCCACCGTGCCGTCCCGGAAGGGGTTCAGCAGGTTTCCGGTTTCCAGCAGCTCAAAATAGCCCTTTGTTCCGCCGGCCCGGCACAGGCGAAGATAGTCCGCCCAGGCCGCGGCCCGGTCTTCCTTCATGCGGGTGTAATACTGGAAGGCGCAGATCTGCGCCAGCGCGTATTCGATGTAGTAGAACGGGTAGAGGAATACGTGCAGCTTCTGCATCCAGAAGCCCCCCTCCGACAGGAAGGCGTTGCCGTCGTAGTCGCGCCAGGGCATGTATTTTTGTTCGATTTCCCGCCATACGTGCCGGCGGTCCGCCGCGCTCATCCCGGGCGCTTCGTAGACCCGGTGCTGGAACTCGTCCACGCTCACCAGGTAGGGGATGGTCTCCAGCGCGCCGACCAGGTGGCCGGTGATGTACTGCTCCGACTGATCCCCGAAGAACAGGTCCATCCAGGGGTAGGCGAAATGCTCCATCGACATGGAATGGATCTCGTTGATCTCCGAGGTGGACCCGCACAGGGCGCTGACCGGGATGGACCGCATGCTCAGGTAGCCCTGGAAGGCGTGCCCCGCCTCGTGGGTCAGCACATCCACGTCGGCGTCGGTCCCGTTGAAGTTGGAAAAGATGAAAGGCGCCTGATAGGCCGGGAAGCGGGTCATGTAACCGCCCATGTGCTTGCCCGGGCGGGTCTCCAGGTCAAAGAGCTGATACTCCTTCATGAAGTCGAAGAATTCCCCGGTTTCCGGGCTCATGGCCCGGTACATCCGCTGCGCCTTGTCCACCAGTTCCTGCGTCGTGCCGATGGGGCGGGCGTTTCCTTCCCGGAATTTCAGGCTCTCGTCGTAGAAGCGCAGCTTGTCGATGCCCAGATGGACCCGCTGCCTTTCCCGGATTTCCGCCACCGCCGGGGTGACCACCGTGCGGATCTGCTCGCGGAAGCGGGCGGCGTCCTCCCGGGTATAGTCGAAGCGGTTCCGGGAAAGGTACGCCATTTCCGTATAGCTGGGAAAGCCCATCTTTTGGGCCATTTTGGCCCGCAGCGTGACCAGCTCCGAATACTGCTCGTCCAGTTGGGGGCTGATCTTCCCGTACAGCCCGGCCCAGGCCTCAAAGGCCTCCTTCCGCTCCTGCCGGTCGGTGCTCTGCATGTGCTTGAGCAGGCCGTAGAAATTGCAGCTTTCCCCCCGGAAATCCGTCACGGCCTGAGAAGTGACCTTCCGGTATTCCTGGCAGAGCTCCCCTTCCCGGATGGTTTCGGCGATGATTTTTTCGTCCCGGGTCAGCAGGTCCGCGTCCATCAGCCGGAACAGCTGGGGGCCGAACTCCCGTTCAAAATCCCCGCGGAAGGGGGATCCGGTCAGCGCTTTTTCCCAGGCGGTGTTCAGGGGGATCATTTTCGCCGTTTCCTCCCGCAGCCACCGGACCTCCCCGTCGTAGTACGCGTCCATGGCGTTCATGGTATTGCGCACATGGGCGATGGAAAACAGGGTCGATACTTCCGTGCGCTTCTGCTGCACGTCAAAATAGGCGCTTCGCACTTCTTCATAGCCGCGTGCCGCGGTCACCCGCCCGGCCGCGTCCCGGAGGACCGTCTTCAGGGCTTCGATGTCCGGGCGCCGGTAGGGCATTTCGCTGAACTTGATCATTTTGTCCCTCCGTTTCCGGCGTCTTCCGCCAGGGCCCGCAGCATCTGGGCCGGGTTGTCCGCCGCTTTCACCTGGCCGAAGGCTTTTGTGATCACGCCGTTTTCGTCGATCAGATAGGTGGTGCGGACGACGCCCATCGCCGTCTTCCCGTAGTTCTTCTTTTCTTTCCAGACGTCGTAGGCCTGAAGGACGGCCTTGTCCTCATCCGCAAGCAGGGGGAAGGGAAGGCCGTATTTTTCCTCAAACTTTTTGTGGGACGCGGCGCTGTCCCTGCTCACGCCCAGCACGACGGCCCCCTTTTCCAGGAACTGCGGGTACAGCTCCCCAAAGGCGCAGGCCTGTTTGGTGCAGCCCGAGGTCATGTCCCTGGAGTAAAAATACAGGACCACTTTCTGCCCCCGGTAGTCGCGCAGGGAGCGGAGCGTCCCGTTCTGGTCCGGCAGGGTAAAATCCGGCGCCGGGGTTCCGATGTCCAGCATGGTGCTTCACCTCTTCATTTTATTTATGGTCCGGAAAAATCGCTTTTCCCATTCTACCCTGTTTATGATGGAAAAGTCAACAGCGGAAGCGGAAAAGATACCGCGCGAAACAGCCGGTGAAAAGACCGGATTCGCTTTGGCGGAAACGGGACGGGACGGAAAATGCCGGACAATGATCAAAACGCGGAAAAATAATGCTTGACAAAATACCGGAAATCAGATAAAATAATGTTCACGCCGGCAGGATCGGCGGAGGTGCAGCGGGGGAGCATAGCTCAGCTGGGAGAGCATCTGCCTTACAAGCAGAGGGTCACAGGTTCGAGCCCTGTTGTTCCCACCAAATCTGTCTGGCCCGGTAGTTCAGTTGGTTAGAACGCCAGCCTGTCACGCTGGAGGTCATGGGTTCGAGCCCCATTCGGGTCGCCATATTTGCCTTGGTAGCTCAG
>CAMJXZ010000177.1 GCA_946409855.1 uncultured Clostridia bacterium
AAACCCGGAAACCAGCCATGGACCATCCCCAAGGATACGGAACGGTAACGAGGGGCGGTTATCCCAAACATGACCGGCGGACGGAGGCGCGGACACGCGATGGGACGCATTCTCTGCCCAACCCCTTCCCGAAACGGGGAGGAAGACAAGTACGCACATCGAACAGTCATCGGGGAACGAGGAAGGTTCTCCGCGGACGGGCCGCAGCGGTGCGGGGCTGAAATGCCTGCCGTGACCGTGCTTCTTCATCGGCAGTGAGAAGCGGCGGACCTCCGCCCCCGGCAGCGCGGCACGGTGCAAACCCACGCGCCGGCGGAATGAGGCCCCGGAAAACACCTTCCGGAGGCGCTGGGCGAAAAGGCGGGCTGTCTTCCCCGCGGCGGCTGAAATGCCGTCAGCACGGAAGAAAGGAGAAAAAGCAAATGAGCTATCTGGATCATCTCAAAACCGAAGCCAATTACACCCGTACCCTGAACGGCGCCAAGACCCACGGCAGCAGCGGCGACGCCTGTCTGGACTTCTTCGCCGTCGCCGGCGGGATGCGGTACCGCCGCCCCGCGGACCAGATCGCCCTGTTCGAAAGGGCCTACATCGAAACCCCCGACCTGGCCATGAAGCTGCTGTTCCATCTGCGGGACATCCGCGGCGGCATGGGCGAACGGAAGCTCTTCCGGACGCTGCTGCGCCATGTGTCCTTTACCTGGCCGGAATCCGCCCGGAAAAACGTGGCCTATATCGCGGAGTTCGGCCGCTGGGACGATGTGCTCTGCCTGCTGGGAACCCCCGCCGGGAAACAGGCCGTGCAGGTCATCCGGGAACAGCTGGCCAAGGACGAAGCGGCCCTCAGGCGGCGCGAAGAAGGCGACGAAAGCGCCCATATTTCCCTGCTTGCCAAATGGCTGCCTTCCGACAACACCTCCAGCCGCCGCACCCGCAAGCTCGCTTCCCGGCTGATTTACGCCCTGCGTATGGCCCCCAGGGAATACCGCCGTCTGGTGACCGCCCTGCGCGCCCGCATCGCCCTGACCGAACGGAAGCTGACGGAACGCCATCCGGAAAAAATCAGCTACGAAGCCGTGCCCGCCCAGGCGATGCTGAAATACCGCAGCGCCTTTGAGCGCCTGGACAGCGACCGTTTCACCGAATATCTGCTGGACGTGGACGCGGGCGAAAAGACCATGCACACCGGGACGCTGTTCCCCTACGAAGTGCTCCGTCCGTTTTTCAAGGGCGGCTACTGGGCCCGGCAGCCCGCCCAGGGCGCGGATACCCTGGAACAGCTCTGGAACCATCTGCCCGGTTCCGTGGGCAACGCCAACGCCATCAGCGTGGTGGACACCTCCGGCTCCATGTACTGCGGATACGGCCCCCTGACCCCCGCGCTGGTCTCCCAGGCCATGGGCCTGTACTGCGCCGAGCGCTGCACGGGGCATTTCCACAACCAGCTGATCACCTTTGAAAGTGTCCCGCACCTGATCACCATCCACGGCGATACCCTGCGGGATAAGCTCAAGTACATCGGCACCCTGCCCTGGGGCGGCAGCACCAACCTGGAAGCCGTGTTCAACCTGATCCTGGATACCGCGGTCCGGCACGACGTCCCCCAGAAAGAACTGCCCTCCGTCATCTACATCTTTTCTGACATGGAATTCAACTGCTGCATGCTCAATGCGGATCAGACCGTGTACGAAAACGCCCGGGAACGCTTTGAAAAAAACGGCTACCGGATGCCCGCCGTGGTTTTCCACAACGTGAACAGCTGGCAGATGCAGACGCCCGTCACCGCGCATACCCGGGGCACCGCCCTGGCCAGCGGCGCCTCCACCCGGACGATGCAGCACCGCTTTGACGGCAACATCACCCCCATGGATCACATGCTCCGCGTGCTGAACAGCGAACGCTACGCCATGATCCACGCCTGACCCAAACTTAAAGGAGGGATTCCTATGACCCATTTCACTCCCAGGGAAAAACTGGGACAAAAAATCGGCAGGCTGCCGGACAGAAGGCAGCGGCCCGTCCCGGCCTTTGCCGCCGCTCTCCGGACGGCGGTAAACAAAATACCGGCAGATAAAAACAGACCCGTGAAACCCAGAATCGGTTTGGTTTCACGGGCCTGTTTTTGCTGAAAGGACGGTTCCGTATTCCCCGGTTATTCGTTTTCCAGCTTCTGATACTCACCGGCGATCCGGGAAGCGAGACGGGCGTTGTTGTAGACCAGCTGGATGTTGGAATCCAGGCTGTCCCCGCCGGTCAGCTCGGCGACGCGGGCCAGCAGGAAGGGCGTGGTCTCCTTGCCCTTGATGCCCTGTTCGACGGATTCGGCCACGGCCTGATCGATGGCGCCGTTGATGACCCCGTCGTCCATGGCGTATTCCTCCGGAATGGGATTGGTCACCAGCATGCCTCCTTTGAGGCCCATCTCCCGCTGGGCGAAGAAGGCGGCGGCGATTTCCGCCGGGGTATCCATCCGGTAGTCCACGGACAGGCCGGAATGGCGGGAATAGAAGGCGGGCAGCTCACTGGTTCCGTAGCCGATCACCGGGACGCCGTGGGTCTCCAGGTATTCCAGCGTCAGCCCCAGGTCCAGGATCGCCTTGGCGCCGGCGCAGATGACGGTGACGGGGGTGTTGGCCAGCTCCTCCAGGTCGGCGGAAATGTCCATCGTGGTTTCCGCGCCGCGGTGCACCCCGCCGATGCCGCCGGTGGCGAAGAAGCGCACCCCGGCCATGTGGGCGATCATCATCGTGGTGGTGACGGTGGTCGCGCCGTCCTCCCCCCGGGCGCACAGGGCAGCGATGTCCCGGCGGCTGGCCTTGGCGATGGCCCGGCCCTTTTTGCCGAAATATTCGATCTGGTCCGGCGTCAGGCCGCACTTGAGCCGGCCGCCGATGATGGCGATGGTGGCGGGCACCGCGCCGTTTTCACGGATGATGCTTTCCACGTTCAGCGCCGTTTCCACGTTGCGCGGATAGGGCATCCCGTGGGAAATGATGGTGGATTCCAGCGCGACGACGGGATTGCCGTTCCGCAGCGCTTCCTGTACTTCGGGACTGATGTCCAGATACCTGTTCATGGGTCGATTCTCCTTTTGATGTAGTGATGATCCGCCGGCCCCGCGGAGAAACGCGGGCGGCGGTGATACGCGGCTGATCACAGCGGACGCCGTCATGAAAACCGGCGGATGATCTCCCGCACCGCTTCCGGGCTCATCCGCTCGCTGACGGTCTCCCTTCCCTGCACGGCGACCGCGGCGGCGGCGGAGGCAAAGCGGGCCGTGTCCCGCAAATCCAGGCCATGCAGGCTGCTCCAGACCAGGCCGGCTACATAGGCGTCCCCCGCCCCGGTCATGTTGACCGCCTCGACGGGATAGCAGGGCAGGTGCAGGCTCTCCGCCCCGTCCGAAGCGTAAACGCCCCGGGCGCCCAGGGAAATATGCACCTGCGCAAGGCCTGTCCTGAGCAGGATATCCGCCGCTTTCCGAAGATCCCGTTCGTCCCGGATCGTCTGTCCGCTGAGCATCTGCGCTTCCAGGCGGTTGGGCTTGAAGGCGCGCAGCCTGCCCAGGACGTCCCGGAGCTTCCCCACCTTGGCCGCCGAAACCGGGTCGGCGAACAGCGGGGCCGCGCAGTGTTCCGCCAGATACAGGATGCTTGTCTCCGGGATATTGGCGTCCATCACCACGGCGCCGGCGCCGTTCAGCAGCCGCTCGTGCTGGGCCAGGTATTCCGGCGTGATGCTGTCACAGACGGCCATGTCGGAAACCGCCAGCCGCATTTCCCCTTTTTCATCGGCGATATACAGGTAGACGGAAGTCGCCGCGTCCCGCAGGCGCAGCGCGGAGGACAGGTCGATCCCCGCGCTTTCACAGGCCCGGGCAACGGCCGCGCCGTTTTCGTCCCAGCCGAAAGCCGTCAGGAAATGGACCGGCACGCCCAGCAGGGCCAGGTTCCGGGCGATGTTCTGCCCGACCCCGCCGACCGCGGCCCGGATCACGCCGGGGTTGGAATCGCTTTCCCGCAGGGGCCCGAAAGGCATGCCGCCGATATCCATATTGACCCCGCCGACCACTACGGCATAGGGGGGAGAAATCGCCTCTGACGCCATATTCGCTCCTTGCGCCGGCCAAAGCGCGCGCCTGCATGACAGCCCGAATCACGATAAGAGACCGGATCTACCGGGCCGCGGGGAAAGGGAATGAAATCGTGAGATGTTGCCATAGAACAACGGGCCGAAAAATCTCAGATTCACCTCATCCGGCCCGCTGCGCGGTCCACCTTCCCCACAGGGGAAGGCTTATTCACCGGCCTGCAGTCCAAAGGCCTTCCTCCAGGGAAGTCCGCAGCGACCGGAAAACAGCACGGTGTGCTGTTTTCCGCGAGGACAGGCCGGCAAACCCCAGGGCGGCCCGCAGAACCGTATGCGGCTGATCGCCTGAATCACGGTCCGCCGTGCCGTGCAGCCCCTGTATATTTGTCAGTTGCATTACAGGCCCGCGTCCACAGAACATAAAACATGACAGGCACATCCATCCGCATGGCCGTTCGGCCGAAGATTCGTTCCCGCCGGCGGGCTTGCAATTTCCGGCCTTGTCCGCTATACTGACAGCAGAAGCCGAATAAAGAAGGCGGTGTGCGGATGATTCTGGCCATTTTTGATTTTGACGGGACCATGATCGCGGGGGACAGCATCGTTTCCTACCTGCGCATGGCGCGGGAGAGAAAGCTGATCCCTCTCCCGAAACTGCTGCGGGCGGGGCTGTGCGCCTGTCTGTGGCGCCTTCATCTGCTGGACGCGGGAGCCGCCAAAGCCGCCGCCCTGTCCTTCCGGGGAAAGGCGGACAAAAAAGCGCTGGACCGGCTGGACCGGGACTTTGCCAGGGCGCTCCTTACGCGGATCCGCCCGCGGGCCCTTTCCGCCATGCGGGAAAGGAAGCAGGCCGGGGACCTGGTGATCCTCCTGACCGCCTCCACCGATCACTACATGCGGCACGTCCTGGACGGCCTGCCGGCGGACCGGCTGATCTGCTCCACGACGGACGAAACCGGCCGGGTGCTGGTCAACGTGCGGGGCGAGGAAAAGGTGCGGCAGCTGCAGGCTTTTCTTCATGCCCTGCCGGAGCAGGCGGACCTCGCCGCCTCCAGCGCCTACGGGGATTCATCCGGCGACCTGCCCGTCCTGCGGCTCACCGGCCATCCGTATCTGGTCAACCCCGGCAGAAAAGCGCGCCGGGCAGCCGCCGGCGCGATCCCCGTCCTGGACTGGAAGGATTAGCCGCCTCAGCCGAAGAAGCCGAAGATGGCGGCCACGCTGGACAGGATCAAAAGCCCGGCCAGGAACACGCACAGCACGCGGGTCAGCGTCGTCAGGCGGGCTTTTTGTTTCTGATTGGAAGAAGACATGCAAATACCTCCCAAATGTCAATCATGCCTGCGGCACGGCGCGGTTCTTTTCCTGCCACGCCTCAATGGCGCGGGACAGCTGGTCCGGGCAGGACGTATTGCCCTGACAGGGAATGCCGCGCAGCAGATTTTTGACCTCGTCCGCGTCCCGGCCGATGACCATCCGGGCCAGTCCCTGGGTGTTGCCCTTGCAGCCGCGGTGGAATTCGCAGTGGGTGATTTTGTTGTTTCCGTCGATCTCCAGGTCGATGGAGACGGAGCAGGTGCCGTGCGTCTTATAGCTGAACATGTTTTTTCTCCTCCCGCAGGAGCCAGTCCTCCCGGAGGATGGCCCACACGCGTACATCTGAATAATGGGTTTTGTTGTAAATCCGGGAACGGAATACGCCTTCCGGGCGCATCCCGTTTTTTTCCATCACCCGGCCGGAAGCGGGGTTGTCCGTTTCATGCATCGCTTCCACCCGGTTGAGGGCCAGGGTCGTAAAAGCGTAGCGGAGCACCGCTTCCAGCGCCTCGGTCATCAGCCCCCGGTTCCAGCAGGCCCTGGACAGGCTGTAGCCGATCTCCGCGCAGGCGTGCTCGCCGCTGACCTGCATGAAGCCGATCGTCCCCACCAGGCGGCCGGTCGCCTTTTCCTCGATCCCGAAGGTGGGCGGCCAGCCCATGCGGTACTGCCGGCGCAGCTGGGAAAGAAAGTACCGGGAATCCGCTTTGCTCTGATGCGCCGTCCACAGCACGTGCCGGGACACTTCCGGGTCCCGGGCGTAGGCGAACAGATCGTCCGCGTCCGACCGGCGGACCTTGCGCAGGATCAGCCGGTCCGTCTCCAGCACCGGCAGATGGCGGAACGCGTACGCCAGGGACAAGGGGGATACAGGCCCCTTGTTTTCCTTGAGCGGAGCGGACAAAAAGGCGTCCATCAGGCTTCCCTTGCGCGCATGGCCCGGTCGGCCAGCAGGATGGCGGCCACGGTTTTCAGGTCAAACAGCTCACCGCGCTCCACCATTTGGACCGCCTCGCTCAGGGGCACCTTCCGCAGGGTCAGGAACTCGTCCGGGTCGGTGTGCGCCTCGTGCTGGCTCAGCCCGGTCGCCAGGTACAGGGCGATCTTTTCGGTGCAGAAGCCCGGGGTGGTGACCACGCTGCTGAGCAGCTGCCAGTGTTCGGCGTTCAGGCCGGTCTCCTCTTCCAGCTCCCGTTTTGCGCACAGGAAGGGATCCTCGCCCGGAGCGTCCAGCTTGCCCGCGGGGATCTCCCAGGTCATTTTATCGATCGCAACGCGGTGCTGGCGGACCAGGGTGATGTTCCCCTCCGCGTCCACCGGCACGACGGCGGCCGCGCCGACATGCTTGACGATTTCACGCGCGGCGGTGCCGCCGTTGGGCAGCCGCACCTCCCACGTTTCCAGGTGCACCACCTTGCCGTCAAAAACG
>CAMJXZ010000178.1 GCA_946409855.1 uncultured Clostridia bacterium
CAAATCGTATGTTCATAAATAACCTTTCCTTATATCTTTGGAAACATTCTATCAGGTTTTTACTGATATATCAAGTATATCAAGAGAAAATATACGACATTGCCTTTTTGGCCGCGGGGGAAACGCCTCTCTGCCCTGTGAAATGCCGGGCAGGGATCAGGGCGTTCGCGGAAGGCAGCCGCTTTCCGCGGAAAATTTTTCCGTTTTGCAGGATGATTTGTAAACATCACGAATTATCACGAATGATCACGAATCATCACGTTCCGCGATCCCCGCTGCTGATTGTGCATTTTGCGCGGCTGCCGGGCCCGGAGGAGGTTCAGCCATGGACGATCATTACCTGGAAGCGCATTACAGCCGCTATGACGAGGACGGGCGGCTGCTGACCCGTCACGGGCAGGTGGAGTATCTGACCACCATGAAATACATCCGGGCATGTATAGCGGATGTTTCAGACCCGGCGATCCTGGAAATCGGGGCCGGAACCGGGCGGTACAGCGTGACGCTCGCGAAACAGGGGTACCGGGTGACGGCGGTGGAGCTGCTGGCGCGCCATCTGGAGATCCTGCGTTCAAAGCTGGACGGCAGCGAAACGATCACCGCGGTTCAGGGAAACGCGCTGGACCTGTCCGCTTTTGCCGACAACACGTTCGACCTGACCCTGGTGCTGGGGCCCATGTATCACCTGTACACAAAGGAGGACCAGCTGCGGGCGCTTTCCGAGGCGGTGCGCGTGACCAGACCGGGCGGCCGTCTCCTGGTGGCGTACTGCATGAACGAGCCGACCGTCATCCAATACGTGTTCGGCCTGAACCACCTCCGGGAAGTGATGGAGCTGAGCATGCTGACGCCGGACTGGCGCTGCGTCAGCCAGCCCAAAGATCTTTTTCAGATGGTGCGCACCGAGGATATCGCCGCCCTGGACGCGCTCGTCCCGGTCCGAAGGATCCGGCTGGTGGCGTCGGACGGGGCGACGAATTATATGCGGGAGCGGATCGACGCCATGGACGATGAGACGTTCGCGAAATGGATGGATTTTCACTTCGCCGTCTGCGAGCGGCAGGATCTGATCGGCGCTTCCCATCATACGCTGGATATCCTTGAAAAGGTATGACAGACGGGCATCGCGGGGGACGCGAAAACGGTGCGCGGGACAGGGGAGGCGGCAGGATGATCAGAAAAGCGGAACGCCGGGATTTATCCCGCATCGCGGAGATACAGGTGTTCAACTACCGGCTGTACTTTTATCCGGTATTCCGGAACGACCGGTATTATTTTTCCGAATTGCAGGTCCCTTCCCTCATGCGCGCGTATGAGCCGGAGCTGGACAGCCTGTACGTGTACGACGACGGGGCCGTCAAGGGCTTTGTCAAGATCGAGGGAACGTACATCGCCCGGCTGTTTGTGGAACCGGTGCTGCAAAACGCGTCCATCGGGTCCAGGCTCCTTCAGTACGCCGTGGAGGAGCACGGCGCGGATCATCTCTGGGCGCTGGAAAAAAACACGGGGGCCGTCCGCTTCTACGAAAGGCACGGCTTTGCCCCCACGGGCGAAAGGAAACAGGAACCGGGCACATCGGAATATCTGATCCTGATGCGCAGGAAGCCGGACCCGTGAACCGCCCCGGAAGGAGCCCGTCCCGGCGGCCGGAGGCGGCAGGGCTTCGCGGCGCTCTGCCCGCTGCCGAGGGGAGTGCAGCGTGCCGCCGCAACGCTGCCCTGCCATCCTTCATTGCCCGGCGATACATCTGCTCATCTCCTCAGCTGTCAGCCAATACCCGCCGGACGAATTCAACCCGGTTACCCTTGCAGCGGCGGCACCTGGGCCGCCACCGTGGACAGATCATGCCATAAGACGGACGCCCATCCCCGCACCCCCGCTTTTTTCCCTCTCCAACCATGTTTTCCCCCGCTCATGGCGGCCCGGGTGCCGCCGCTACAGCGCCGCCCTCCGTCCTTCCCTGCCCGGCGATACATCCGCCCGGCTCCCCTGGCAATCGCCTGTGAAAACAGGAGAGGCAAGCGCGCGGCCGGCAGCGGCAGAAGAAGGGATCGGTCAGGGAACAGGCACAGTGCTGCATTTTCCGGCAAGGAAGGCATTTCCTGTGACATCTTATCCTGAGAACCCTTTTGGTGAAGGATCAGGCGCTGGTCCCTTGCTTGACAAAAACCGATGAAGATCCTATAATACCGATACGGATTTCATCCGACGACAGTTCATGATCTCCGCGATACCGCGTATGACCCGCGGCACGCGTTCCCCGCAGACGGGTTTGCCGCTGTGCCGTTTTCAGATGCTTCCCCCAAGTCATCAGGCAGGCATCCGTTTCCCTGCAATTCATGGGGTTTTCCGGGCATGCCGACGTACACAGCCGAAATATGAAAAGGAGATAACAGGGATGGGCGTTATCATCACAAATATTCGTTGGTCGCGCAAGTGTCCGCACTGTGGCTTTCAGGTTTCCGGCAGCGCACCGGCCTTTCAGGAGGGAGTCACGATTGGCATACCGCTGACAAAATGCACGAATTGCGGCCAGGAGATGATGATCAAAAACCATAAGGAATGGATTCAGATGTCTTCCATGGCGAAAATCTGGAGTATCATCAACATGTCGTCCGCAAGCATTCCGATTGCCGTCTGCGGGCTTTTGCTGAGCATTCTGCTTTTCATCCCCCTGGAAAAATCTCCCGCGGCTGTCAAAGTACTGATCCTTATCCTCGGCTTTCTGCTGGGGCTGTTCGCCGCCTGGTTCATTTCGTTTCACTCCAAAGCGTTTCTGTATGCTTATGCGTACAGCTTATACAGAACGGATACCGAGGAATACCGTGCGAAACTCGGTCTCCCGGAACCGACCGAAAAGATGATATCCATTCCCTTGTTTTCTCTGTCTGCCGCACGGCAGAAAGAGGTCGATGAAATACGCTGCCGCGAGCACGGATCATGCTATTACCATCCCTTTTATGAATACTGATTCTTCCGGCCGGCGCGCGGCCGCCGAAACGGTATTCGGGGAAGGACAGCGCCTGCGCCTCAGCCGCATTGGACGGATGGCTCCTGATGGGGGTCATCCGCTTTTTTGTTCTTTCAGGTTTTCTGAAGGGACAGAATGAGACAACGCGAAGGATGACACCTGGAAAAACGGGACGCGCGGCGTTCTGCCCCCGGGGCGGGCGGGGCCGGCAGGCCCTGGACCGCAAGACCCGCTTGCGTTCACTGTCCACTCCATGAACAGTGATTTTTGGTCGTAAAATACAGCCAAAAAACATTTTCCCGCTTGACAGGGACGGATGGTCTGTGGTAATGTGTGCCTACACCAGCGATGGAGAAGAGTAACTTTCCATTTGCGCGGCAAAGGGAATCGCCGAGAGTGGGACGGCGGTGCGCGCGGGGGAAGCGAATGGGCTCCGGAGGGCGCTCCGAAAGGGCATTTGTACCCTGTAGGCGGCGACGGGGAACCGCACCCGTTATCACGGCGGCGCATATCACAGGTATGCGGATGAGCGTGCCGCGGGGGAGACCTTACGGCAAAGCTGAGTGGCAACACGGGATCACCGCCTCAGCGCACGGACAAGTGCGTTGGGGCGTTTTCTTTCCCCGCCGGTGACCGGCCGGAAGCGGCGGGGGCCCCAGCCGGATCCGCATCAGACTCAATTCCATCCAACGAACTGCTTGAAAGGAAGGTACTGAACATGAAAAAGATCATCGCGCTGGCTCTCACGGTCATGATGCTCCTGTCCCTGGCTTCCGTCTCTCTGGGCGAACAGAAGACATCCTTCAAAATCGGCATCTGCAACTTTGTGGACGACGCCTCCCTCAACCAGATCATCAAGAGCATCCGCGAGCGGCTGACCGAGGCCGAGGCGGAGCTGAACGTCTCCTTTGAAATCCTGGAGGACAACTGCAACCTGGACGGCAGCGTCATGCAGCAGATCATCGCCAACTTCATCGCCAGCGATGTGGACCTGATGGTGGCCATCGCCACCCCCGTGGCCATGACCATGCAGGGCATGACCGAGGACAACCAGCTGCCCGTGGTCTTCGCCGCCGTGTCCGACCCGCTGGGCGCCGGGCTGGTGGATTCCCTGGAAGCGCCGGGCCACAACATCACCGGCACCTCCGACTACCTGGACACCCAGGCGGTGCTCAACCTGATCTTCGCCGCCAACCCGGACGCCAAGAACATCGCCCTGCTGTATAACCCGGCGGAGGATTCCTCCACCGCTCCCATCGCCGCCGCCAAGGAGATCCTGGCCCAGAAGGGCGTGAACGTCAAGGAATACGCCGGCGCCAACATCCCCGAGGTCATCCTGGCCGCGGACGCCATCGTCGCCGACAAGATGGACGCCGTCTTTACCCCCACCGACAATACCATCATGGCCGCTGAGCTGTCCATCTACGAGACCTTCGCGGCGGCCGGCATCCCCCACTACACCGGGGCGGACTCCTTCGCCCTGAACGGCGCCTTCCTGGGCTACGGCGTGGACTACGCGAACCTGGGCCGGGAGACCGCCAACATCATCATCAGCATCCTGGTGAACGGCAGCGACATCTCCCAGGTGCCCGTCATGACCTTCGACAACGGCACCGCCACCGTCAACACCGAGACCGCCGCCGCCCTGGGCTTTGACTTTGACGCCCTGAGCGAAGCCTTCGCCCCCTACTGCACGAAGGTCCAGTCCATCGTGACCGCGGAATCCTTCGACGACCTGGCGAAGTAAAAAGTCTCTTTTACACCCGAGGCGCCGGGAAGCGCAATGAATCACTGACTGGCATCCCCTGGCAATGTCCCGTCTGCTGCGCGACACCGCCGGGGGATGCCGGTTCGGGGTTCAATAAGAATGAATCTCCGAAACCTCATCCGGCCCGTTGATCGGTAATCATGTACCGGGCCCTTACAGGCTCCGGGGGAGAACCTCATCCGGCCCGCTGCGCGGTCCACCACCAGGGCCTGCCGGCCCGTCCTCGCTGAAAACAGGCCACTGGCCTGTTTTCCGGGCGCTGCGGACCCCCAGTGGGGAAGGCTTTTGGGGCCTTACCTATGTGCTGACACAACACACGCTAACCGCTAATCACTGATCACTAATTGCTAATCCACTAATCCCTAATCCCTATTCACTAACCACTAACCACTAATCGCTAATCGCTAACCGCTAATCACTAATCGCTAACCGCTAATCCCTAATCACTATTCCCTAATCACTATCCCCAATACATCCAAGGGACTGCCGCAGAATACTGCCGCAGCCCCTTCCCTGTGACCGGAGCGGAACATGGATTACACAAAGATCTTGGATCTGGGCCAGACGGCGCTGGAGCTGGGCCTGATCAACGCGCTGACGGTGCTGGCGCTGTTCCTGAGCTATTCGATGCTGAACGTCTGCGACCTGTCCACCGACGGGTGCTTTACGCTGGGGGCCGCCGTGGGGGCGCTGGTGGCGCTGGCCGGGTACCCCTGGCTGTCCCTGCCGGCGGCGATGCTGGCCGGCATGACGTCCGGCTTCGTGACGGCCACGCTGCAGATGCGCATGGGCGTGCAGAGCCTGCTGGCCGGCATCGTGGTCAACACCGGGCTGTACTCGGTCAACATGGCGCTGACCGGCAACAAGGCGACCCTCAACATGAACAAGACGCCCACCGTCTTCACCATGATGAAAAACGTCCTTTCGGGCGGTCCGGCGGCCGGGCAGTACAAGCTGTTCGTGCTGCTGATCGCCGTGCTGCTGGCGGCGATTTTCCTGGTGCTGTTCCTGCGCACCCGGCTGGGCCTGGCCATCCGGGCCACCGGCAGCAACGCGGACATGGTGCGCTCCTCCTCCATCAACCCGACCTTCACCACCACCGTGGGGCTGTGCGTGTCGAATTCCCTGACCGCCCTGTCCGGCTGCCTGATGGCCCAGCAGCAGAAGAGCTTTGACATCAACATGGGCTCCGGCATGGTGACGGTGGCCCTGGCCTCCCTGCTGATCGGCGGGGTCATCGTCGCTTCCAGGAAGCGCATTCCCCTGCGCGTGCTGGGCGCGGTGCTGGGCGCATTCCTCTTCCGCGTGGTCTACGCCCTGGCCCTGAGGCTGGATATGCCCGCCTTCATGCTGAAGGCCATCTCCTCCCTGATCGTCGTGCTGGCGATCTCCGGGCCCTACCTGCGCAAGCAGCTGCCCTTGGTCTTCCGCCGCTGGAAGGCCGGCCGGGAAGGGGGGCGGGCCTGATGCTCAAAATGACCCACGTCTCCAAGACCTTCCACCCCGGCACACCGGACGCGAAAACCGCCCTGGACGACGTCAATCTCCACATCCACCCGGGCGACTTTGTCAGCATCATCGGGGCCAACGGGGCAGGTAAATCCACCCTCTTTAACGCCATCTGCGGCTCCTTCATGGTCGATACCGGAAGCATCTTCCTGGACGGCGCCAACATCACCATGACGCCGGACCACCGGCGGGCCAAGGTGATCGGCCGGCTCTTTCAGGACCCGATGCTCGGCAGCGCGCCGGACATGAGCATCGAGGAAAACCTGGCCCTGGCCTCCGGCATGGGCGGCTGGCTCAGCCACGTGTCCGCGGCGGACCGCCGGGCCTTCCGAGACAGGCTGTCCCTGCTCGGCATGGGCCTGGAGGACCGGATGCGCCAGCCCGTCGGCCTGCTGTCCGGCGGCCAGCGCCAGGCACTGACGCTGCTGATGGCCACCTACCACATCCCAAAGCTCCTCCTGCTGGACGAGCATACCGCCGCCCTGGACCCGGGCACGGCTGAAAAGGTACTCAAGCTGACGGACGACATCGTCCGTGAAAACCATATCACCTGCCTGATGATCACCCACAACATGCAAAGC
>CAMJXZ010000179.1 GCA_946409855.1 uncultured Clostridia bacterium
TTTCGACGGAAATTCAACGATTTTTCAACGGATTTTCAACTTGCCTTCCATGGCGCCATATGCTATGATGATACTGTCCCAAAGGAAGGACGGCGGATGAACATACACCCGCCGTCCTTCTTGCTTTGCCGTTTTCCTTGAGTCCCGTTATTCCGTCACCAGTTCCCGCCAGGCCTGCTGCAGGTTTTCGATGATCCCCAGGCTCTGCGGGCAGGCCGCCTCGCAGGCGCCGCAGCCGACGCAGCGGTCCGCGCCCGCGTTCTTTTCCCGGATCTGGCGCAGGTCCCAGTTCCATTTGGGGTCGGTCTCGTACAGGGATACGCTGTTCCACACGGAAAAGATCCCCGGGATGTTGACCCCGTTGGGGCAGGGCATGCAGTACCTGCAGCCGGTGCAGCCGATTTTGGTGCGGCTCAGGTAGGCGGCGCGGACGCTGTCCATCAGGTTTAGCTCCTCCCCGCTCATGATGCCGCTGTCCACGGTGTCAAAGATGCGCAGGTTGTCGTCGATCTGTTCCGCCTCGTTGCAGCCGGACAGCACCACCGATACCTCGGGGTGGTTGCACAGCCACCTGAACGCCCATTCCACCGGGGAACGCTTCACCGGGAAGGCGTCGTACAGCGCCTGGACGTTGGCGGGCGCTTTCGAAAGTCTGCCGCCCAGCAGCCCTTCCATGATCACCACGGGGATGCCCTTTTTGCCGGCCAGCTCCAGCCCTTTGGTGCCCGCCTGGTTCTCCACATCCATGAAGTTGTACTGGATCTGCACCATGTCCCAGTCCCAGTCGTTGAGGATCGCTTCGAAATCCTCGTACGGGCCGTGGAAGGAGAAGCATTTATAGCGGATCTTCCCGGCCTTTTTCATGTCGTCAAAGAACTCCGGGGCGCCGATGGATTTGAAGTAGTTCCATTTTTCCAGGTTGATGCCGTGCATCAGATAGAAATCGACGTGGTCCGTCTGCAGCTTTTTGAGTTCCGAATCCAGCAGCGCTTCCATTTCCGCGCGGTTGTGCACGTACTCCGCGGGCATCTTGGTGGCGATGGTCACCTTGTCCCGGTACCCGTCCCGGAGGGCCTTGCCCAGCACGGTCTCGGACGTCTTGTCCAGATAGACGTAGGCGGTGTCCAGATAGGTGACGCCCCCATCGATGGCGCGGCGGATCAGCGATACGGCCTTCTGTTCGTCGATCACGCTGTCGCCGGAGGCCGCGCCGTTAAAGCGCATGCAGCCCAGGCCGAAGGCGGAGGCCCGGATGCCCAGTTGTCCCATGGTGCGGTACTTCATCTTGTTCTCCTCTCCTGTATCCGGTTGGTTAAATCATCATCCGGTAAATGTTCGCGCAGTCTTCCTCATTGAGCGTCACGAAGCCGGAAATGCTCCCCTGCCGGCCGCCGCCGTAGCACAGCGCCTGCACCAGCGCGGGGATGTCCTCTTCCTTCGCGCCCAGTTCGGCAAAGTTTTTGGGCATCCCGATGGAGATCAGGAACTGCCGCAGGGCTTCGATGCCCGCCCTGGCCGTCGCTTCCGGGCGTTCAAAATCCATCTGGCAGCCCCACACCCGCACCGCCGCCTGGGCAAAGCGCATCACGTTGTGCTCCATCACGTAGGTAAACACCGCGGGCATGGTCACGGCAAGCCCGGCGCCGTGGGCGCAGTCGTACAGGGCGGACAGCTCGTGCTCGATGTTGTGGCTGTTCCAGTCCTGGCTGCGGCCGACGCCGCAGGAATTGTTGTGAGCCATCATGCCGGCCCACATGATGTTGGCCCGGGCGTCGTAATTATCCGGGTCGGCGATCACGCGGGGGCCTTCATGGATCATGGTGAGCAGCAGTGCCTCGATGAGCCGGTCCGTCACCTCCACCTCTTTGGTGTTGGTCAGGTATCGTTCGTACAGGTGCGCCATGATGTCGGTGATGCCGGCGGCCGTCTGGAATGGGGGCAGGGTCTGGGTCAGGGCGGGGTTCAGGATGGAGAACCTCGGCCGGATGGCGTCTCCGCTGGCGCCGCGCTTGAGCATGTCTTCCGTCCGGGTGATCACGCTGTCCGGGCTTCCCTCGCTGCCGGCGGCGGCGATGGTGAGCACCGTGCCCACGGGCAGGGCCTTTTCCACCCGCTTCCCGCAGTAGAAATCCCAGAAGTCGCCGTCATACACCGCGCCCGCGGCGACGGCCTTGGCGGTATCGATCACGCTGCCGCCGCCCACCGCCAGCACAAAGTCGATCCCCTGCTCCCGGCACAGGCCGATGCCCCGGTAGACCAGGTCGCTGCGGGGGTTGGGCTGCACGCCGCCCAGCAGGGCATAGGGAACGCCCTCCTGCGCAAGGGAGGCTTTCACCCGGTCCAGCAGGCCGGAGCGCAGGGCGCTGCCGCCGCCGTACAGGATCAGCGCCTTCGTCCCGCCAAAGCGCCGCACGAGGCCGCCCGCCTGGTTTTCCGTGTCCTTCCCAAAGACAAAGCAGGTCGGGGAATAGAAGGTAAAGTTGTTCATACGCTTTCTCCTCTCTCAGGACGTTGGAATAGGTCCATTGTTACCAGGATACTTCGTGGATCACGGAAGGGTCGATGTGCTCCGGGTCCGGGGAGCCCGTCCGGACCATCATGGCCTTGAGCTCGTCCGTCATCCGGCGGAGCACCGCCGCGGCGGCCTCAGGCCCGCCGCTGGCCAGCGGCTCCATCAGCGGACGGCCCACGGACACGGCGTCCGCGCCCAGGGCCAGGGCCTTGAAGGCGTCAAAGCCGTCCTGGATGCCGCCGTCCACGATCACCAGGAAATCTTTTCCCAGCCGGCGCCGGATTTCCCGGGCCATCATCGCCGGCGGAACGGCCCAGCGCAGCAGCCCGTTGTGGTGGCTCAGGATCACGCCCGCGCAGCCCAGATCCCGGCAGACTTCCGCGTCCCGCACGCTCAGCGCGCCCTTGACCAGGAAGGGGAGCCGGGCCGCCCGGACGAAGCGTTTGAGGTCGTCCAGGGAGGGCAGCTTCATCGGCAGGCCCAGCACCACGGAATCCCGGTCGTCCGTCACGTTGACGGCGTGCTCCACGTCCATCCCCACGGCCAGCGCTCCGTTTTCCTCCGCGCAGGCAAGGCGGCTCATGATTTCCTCTTCCGCCGCGTAGGGCTTGATGATCTTGATGATCCCGGCGCCGGTCGCCAGTGCTTCCTTCATCTCCTCGCAGCCGCCCATGCCGATGCAGCAGGCCGCGCCGGCCAGCCGGGCCGCCTCCGCCAGGGCCGGGATGCCGGGCTTGAGATGGCTCAGCGCGGCCGTCATCACCGGGGTGTCAAAGGTGCGGCCCAGGATCCTGACCTGCGCCGTGGGATGCTCCGCCCCCACGATGCGGCCCTCCACCAGCAGGTGGTCCAGGTACCGGCGGTTGATGGCGATGGAATCGCCGGACAGGGGTTGTTCATTCGGCATCGTATGATCCCTCCTCAGATGGCAATCCGCGCCCGGGCCGCGCAGTCCGCCACGTACGTGTAGGCCCGTTCGTATTCTTCAAAGGTCTGCATGTGCTCCAGCAGCACCGGGGCGTCCGCCGGCAGGTATTTGTCGATGACGGCCAGCACCCGTTCAAAATCCAGCGTCCCTTCCCCCGGGCTGCACTCCTCCAGCACCGTGGTCAGCCGGGTGGGGTGCATCCGGGTATCCTTGAGGTGGGTGCTGCGGATGTAGGGCGCGAGGGTCCGGAAGCATTCGTCGATGAAGCCCTCCGCGTCCAGATAGCGCCTGGGGCAGTTGATCATGTTCACAAAGTCCATGTGGACGGCGAAATGCTCCCGGTCCACGTCCCGCAGGAGCTGCAGATACGTCTCCGGGCCGTCCGGCACCATCCAGGGCATGGGCTCGATGCTGTAGCAGGCCCGCTCAGGCCGTACGCTGTCGATGATCTCCCGGATGCTCTGGATGATCCGCTCATAGGTTTCCCGGGTGAAATTGCTTTTGTCCGCGGCGTCCCAGCCGGCCGGGCTTTGGGTGCCCGCGATGTTGACGCAGCAGGGGATGCCGCAGGCGTCGGCCAGCGCCAGCTGCCCCTTGGCGTAGGCCATCGCGGAAGCCGCCTTCCCGGGATCCGGGTCAAAGAGGTTTTTCCATACGCCGATCTCCGCGATCACGGCGCCCTGCCTTTTGACGGCGTCCAGGTAGCCGGCGATCTCCTTTTCCGGCATACCGCAGTGAAAAGGCGCGGTGACGGCCTTGAAGCGCGACGCGGCAAGCAGCCGCTCCCATTCCTCCGGGGTGCTGTAAGCCCCGCATACAGTTCCGCCCAGCAGCATAGCATGACCTCCTGTCGTTGTTGTTTATCTCACTTTTCTGTTAGGTAGCTGTTCAATCCCCTGACTGAACAGTTACCTGGTGATCATATTGAAATACGCCGCCGTGAAGACGGCCGGGGAGTTCCAGTAGATGGCGATCTCGTTGGTATCGGCCGAAGGCGTTTCGTCCAGGTAGCACTTGGCCGGCGGCGTGTCCGGCGCCAGCTTTTCCCTGGTGCCGGGATACGGGAAGCGCTGGTTGGGCCCGCCCGCGATCAGCCCCGGCACCGGCGCACCAATGCCGTCCGCCCCCGAAGGCCGGTGATGGGGATGAAGGACCTGCCGTTCGCCGAACCCCGTCACAAAGCACAGGTCCAGCGCGTTCAGCCCCAGGGCGTAGTGCCACTGCCGCAGCGCCGCGTCCCGGAAGTCCGTCCGCCCCGTCAGCCGCTCGCCGATGATCATGGCCATGGCATTGCTCAGGACCGGCAGGATGCTGCCCCAGACGTAATGGTCCGGCGCCAGCGCCGTCCCGTAGCCGGACCGGGCGGACAGGGCCAGCGCCTGTTCGCAGCCCCGGAGGAAGTCCTCTGGGAGACGCCCGAACAGTATACCGCCGGCCCGCTCCTTTAAATCCGTCAGGCAGCACAGGGCGCCCAGGCCGCTTACGTCCGCCCAGCCGAACCGGGTGGGCGTAAGCCCCCGGGCGTACAGCGCTTCCGCCGCCAAACGGTATCCTTCATCCCCCGTGGCCGCGTACAGCTCGCACGCGGCCCAGAAGCGGTCGTCCGCGTCGGTCTGTTCGCCGTACTGCCCGGTACGCACCCCTTCGGGATTGCGGAAGGGGACAAAGTCCGGGTGGGAAGAAAGCCACTGCCACGCCGCCAGGGAGGCCCGCAGCATCCGGTCCGCAAACGCTTCGTCATATGGCCGGTACACCCGGCTGCCCAGGGCCAGGCAGGCGCAGGCCGCCGCCGTGGCGCAGTGGGACACCGGCATCAGGTATTCGGGCTCCCGGTCGTCCTGCGGCATGATGAAGGGCGCAAAGCGCGCCTTCGTCAGCTTGTGATGAAAGGCGCCGTCCGCCCGCTGCATGCCGATCAGCCACGAAAGCTCATACCGGGCCTCGTTCAGGATGTCCGGCACCCCGTTCCCCGTCTCGGGGATGTTCAGCTTGTCCCCGCATCCTTCCGGGAACAGCTGAAAGGCGTACATCAGATGCGCCGCCGTCACGGCCCCGGGGCCGGTATATTTTCCGTAATCCCCGGCGTCGTGCCACCCGCCGCGGACCTCCCGGAAAACGTCCGGGCGCTCCCAGTCCGCCGCCGCCTTCGTATGGCAGGCGGGATGGGCGTAGACGCCCGCGTGCTTTTCCTCCAGCGCGCAGCCGCAGCGCTGGTAGTAAAGCCCCTTGATCAGGGCGTTCCCGACAGTCCGCCAGGGCTGCCGCCGGACGATCAGCGTTCTTTTTTCCCCGCCGCCCTCCAGCGCGTAGTCCCCTTCGGGCAGGGTCCCCAGTTGGAGCAGCCGGACATGGTCTCCGCTCGCTTCGTCCAAATGGCATTTGGCCCCGTCCAGCAGACGGATCACGCGGCCCTGAGCGTCCGTCAGGCGGAACGGCCCTTCCGCGAGCGCCGCGGCTTCGATGGGCAGGCCCGCGGCGTAGCCGATTTGATTGACCCGGATGGCCGGCAATGACTGATTCGACATCGGTTTCCGAATTCCTTCTTTCTGCCCCTCAGGCCGCTTCCCGCGCCTGGGCGGTGTACAGCTGGCAGTACAGCCCCTTCTTTTTCATCAGTTCCTCATGGCTGCCCATTTCCGCGATGCCCTTGTCGCTGATGTACAGGATGCGGTCGCAGTTCTTGATGGTGCTGAGCCGGTGGGCCACGATAATGCTCGTGCGCCCCCTGAGCATTTCCTGGATGCCCTCCTGCAGCAGCTTCTCCGTCTGCGTATCGATGGAGGAGGTCGCCTCGTCCAGGATCAGGATCGCCGGGTCGGAAAGCAGGGTCCTGGCAAAGGCCACCAGCTGCTTTTCGCCCTGGCTCAGGTTGTGGCCCCGCTCCTTGACCTCGGTCTGATAGCCCTGGGGCATTTTCCGGATGAAGTCGTCCGCCCGGACCCGCTGCGCCGCTTCCTTCACTTCCCGGTCCGTGGCGTCCAGGCGGCCGTAGCGGATGTTGTCCATCAGCGTGCCGCTGAACAGGAAGCTGTCCTGCAGCATGATCCCCAGCTGGCTGCGCAGGGAATGCAGGGTGACCCGGCTGATGTCGTGGACCTTTCCTTCCCGGTCGTGCAGGAGGATCCTGCCCCCGTTCAGGTTATAGAACCGGCACAGGAGGTTGATGATGGTGCTTTTGCCGGCGCCGGTGGGGCCCACCAGGGCGATGCTTTCCCCGGCGCGGACGTGCAGGTTCATGTGCTCCAGGACGTTGGTTCCCTCTTCATAGGCGAAGGTCACGTCCTCAAAGTCCACCTCGCCGCTCAGGGCCGGCAGCGTTTCCGCGCCGGGCGCGTCTTCCACCACCACCGGCTCGTCCATGGTCTCAAAGATCCGCTCCAGGTAGGCGA
>CAMJXZ010000180.1 GCA_946409855.1 uncultured Clostridia bacterium
GATGGCGCAAAAGACGCCCGCAGATGTGCATGGTTTAGGCGCGAATCAGTATTACATTACCCTTTCGCCTGACGGACTGCCAGGGCGATCCGGCCGTCCGCCCGGTCCAGCGCCTGCCGCGCCGCTTCGGGGTCCAGCCCCAGCAGCAGCATCACGATGGCGGTCTTGCAGTGGAAACTGCACCGGGTCAGGGCGTCCTTCGCTTTTTCCTCGCTCTCCCCCGTCGCGGTGCAGACGATGGATACCGCCCTGGCGTAAAGTTTTTCGTTGCTGGCCTTTACATCCACCATCAGGTTGCCGTATACTTTCCCCATACGGATCATCACGCAGGTGGACAGCAGGTTGAGCACCAGCTTCTGGCAGGTGCCGCTTTTCATCCGAGAGGAGCCGGTCACCACCTCCGGGCCGGGGACCGGCGCCATGGTGATGTCGGCGTGGCGGGACATTTTGCTGTCATGGCAGCAGGTCAGCGCCATCACCGGCGCGCCCAGGGAGCGGGCGTAGTCCATGGCGCCGATCACATACGGGGTGCGCCCGCTGGCGGCGATGCCCACCAGGGCGTCCGCCCGGCTGAAGCCGTGCTCCCGCAGATCCTTCTCGCCCAGCTCCCGGCTGTCCTCCGCGCCTTCCACGGCCTTGATGAAGGCAGACGGCCCGCCGGCGATCAGCGCCACCACCAGCCCCGGGTCCACCCCGTAGGTGGGCGGGCACTCCGCCGCGTCCAGCACCCCCAGGCGCCCGGACGTTCCCGCGCCAACGTAGAACAGCCGCCCGCCGGCGTGCACCTTTTCATAGATCACGTCCACCGCCCGGGCGATTTCGGGCAGCACCTGACGGACCGCCTCGGCGCAGCGGTGATCCTCCTGATTGATCAGCGTCACCATGTCCAGGGTGGACAGGGTATCGATCTGCGCGGTCAGGGGGTTGCGCTGCTCGGTATCCAGTTTCTTCAGTTCCTCATGCATATGCTTTCACGTCCTTTATCGGTTCTTTTTATATGATTATATCATCGCCCGGCGGGATTGACAACCCATTTTAAGTCCGGGCGCGCATGACGGTCAGGAGGCGTTTCATCATGTTCGATTATCAGACGTACCTTTCGTCCCGTTTGAACGAAGGCCGGGAAACCGGCTGCTTTGCCTGCGCTGCCGGCGCCGTCGGCGTCCGCGGGGAAGTGCTCGCCCGGGCCTTCACCGGCCAGGCGCCCGAGCCCGGCGGCCGGCCCGTGGATGAGCATACCCTGTTCGACATGGCGTCGCTGAGCAAGGTGCTGGGCCCCACGATGATCGCCCTCAAAGCCCTGGAGGACGGCACCCTGTCCCTGACCGAAGAGGTCAGCGCCTTCTTTCCCCAGGCCCCTCAGGACAAACGGCGCATCACCGTCCGGATGCTGATGACCCACACCGGCGGCTTTGAGCCCTCCTTCCGGCTGGACAGGATGGGCATCACCCCCGAAGAGGCCGTGGACGCCATCCTGCTCAAGCCCCTGGCCGAGCAGCCCGGCCGGCGGCCCATCTACTCCTGCATGGGGTATATCCTGCTGGCGAAAATGCTGGAAAAGCGCTTCGGGCAGCCCCTCAATGAGCTGGCGGCGGAGCGCGTCTTCGGCCCCCTGGGCATGACGGATACCGGCTACTGCCCGCCGCGGGGCGCCCAGTGCGCCGCCACCGAGGTGGACCCGGAGACGGGCAGGCCCTGGATCGGCGTGGTGCACGACGAAAACGCCCGGTTCCTGCGGGGTGTCTCCGGGAACGCCGGGGTCTTTATGCCGCTGAAAGACGGCATCCGCTTTGCCGGGATGCTGGGGAACATGGGCGAAGGATACCTGCGGCGGGAAACGATGGAAGCGGCTGTCGCCAACTACACCCCCGGCCAGGACGTGCACCGGGGCCTGGGCTTCCAGCTGGCCGGCTCCGAAGGCTGCTTTTTCAGCCCCGCCGTGCCGGACCGGTGCTTCGGGCACACGGGCTTTACCGGCACCAGCCTGATGGTGGAGCCGGAGACGGGCTTCTGGGTGCTGCTGCTGAGCAACCGCGTCTACCCGACCCGGGCCAGTGACGGCCTGTTCCCCTTCCGCCGGGCGCTCCACGCCTCCCTGTGGGAACAGTTCTCCGGGGATTGACGGCGGCCGTCCGGCAGCCCTCCGCGCTTATCCCCCGCCGGCAGACATTCCTTCTTCCCCTTCGGACAGTACTGTATACGCATGGCCGATGAAGCCAGAAAACAGAACGTTCCAGGACCGGATGAATATGGCCTGTTCGGCAGAAATTCCCATCCCGGAGAAAGGGGAACGGAACCATGGAATACAGAAACGTATGGGAATTGTTTCCCGGAATCGGATGCGCATGGATAAACGCAGCCGGGAAAACAGCGGCTGAATACTATGGCGCCGCGGACCTTGAAAGCAATGCGCCGGTGAACCGCGATACCGTTTTCCCGGCATGTTCAGTCTCAAAGTTCATTACCGCGTTATGCGTTATGAAACTGCATGAGCAGGGTACAGTCGATATCGATCATCCCGCCAATCATTATCTACGGCGATGGAAACTGCGTTCTCCGGACGGAAGCGTAAGCAATGCGTCCATCCGGTCGATCCTTTGCCATACTGCGGGAATTGTGGATGGAGAGGACGCTTTTTACGGCCTCCGCCGAAATGATCCGGAAATCAGCCTGATGGATATTCTGGAAGGGAAAACAGCTTACAACAACCGCCCGGTCCGGTCAGAAAAGCCGCAGGGAGAAGTATTTGAGTATTCAGACGCCGGGTACTGCGTTCTGCAGCAGCTGCTGCAGGAGATGATGCATCCATCCTTTGACGATATTGTCCGGGATACGCTGTTCAATCCATTGGGCTTGCGCAGTACTTTTTTCGCAGCGCCCGGCAGCGTGGCTTTCTATGAACCCAGGATGGCGACGGGTTATGATGAAGCTGGTCTGCCCATCCCGGGAAAATTCCCTTCCGTACCCGATCTCGCGGCATCGGGGCTTTGGAGCACGCCGGAAGAGCTGCTGATCATCGCAAGGGAATTCATGGAAGCATATGAAGGCAGAAGCAGTTTTCTGCAGCAAAAAACAGTTCTTGAAATGATGAAACCCGCGGAAAAATTCCCCTGGGCAGGCCCCGGTTTGCTGATCGGAGAGAATGATACGCTGATTTCCCGGGGCTGGGGAGAAAATGGGCAGTGCATACTGAAAATGCACTGCCGCACCGGAAAGATCGCCGCCGTCATGACAAACCGGAATCCCGGTGTTGATCAGCAGGCTTCCGGTGTAGAATGGCTTGCAGACAGGGGATCCTGCGAGGATAATCAAGCATGATGACAGCGTTTAAACAGGCAGCGATGGAGGACGCCGGACTTCTGGTCAATCTTTTTAACGCTTCTTTTCTCAGCGACTATATACGATTCGGCACGTGCCCGGGATATGGCAAAACGATCGAAATGATGGAAGAATCCATCCATTTATACCCAAAGAACATCATTCTGTGTGACAATAAACCTGTCGGATGCATATCGTGCCATCAAACCGGACCAAAGGAATATGAGACCGGATGCCTGTGCGTAATCCCGGAGTACCAGGGAAGGGGGATTGGCGCACAAGCCGTCAGGTTTGTGCAGAATGATTATGATGACTGGAAGCGTATGACTTTGGCAACGCCTTTGAATAAAAGTGAAAATGTCAGATTCTATACAGAGAAGTGTGGATTTCAGAACGTCAGCACAGAAAAAGACGGCAATACAGAACTTGCAGGATTTTTGACGGAGAGACATATCTGACAGCCGGTGAGAACAGTTCGGATCATCCGGACTGTTGATCGTCGGATCTTTTGTCCGGTTCGTCCTGCCAGCTGAGCTATGCCGCCGCGTTCAGGCACCGTACGCATACCCCTCCGGCCGGACATTCGGAACGGTTCGTCCTCCCTGCCCGCTCCATGGCCGCTATGATTTCCATGGGCATTCGCTGCCGGTGCTCGTTGCGTCCCGAAAAAAAACAATCCGAAATGATTGACAATTCTTTCATTTTGGTGTAAGCTACAAAAAGATAATTAATCTGCAAAATGGTCAGAATGATGCCTTTTTTTGCAGTTATTCGCACATTGCGCCATGATTCACCGATTTGCGCTGATTTTCGTTTTACGGGAACTGAGGGGGCGATCATCCGTTGAAAAAGGACATTACCCACCCGGCCGGCGGCAAGCCCATCCGCAAAAAACGCAGGTTCACACTGGATGATCTGCAGCTGTTCTTCCTGTCGCTGCCCACGGTCATCTGGTACCTGCTGTTCTGCTACCTGCCCATGTTCGGGCTGATTATCGCGTTCAAGAATTATAAAGTAGCGCCCGGCAAGGGCTTTCTGTGGAGCCTGTTTTACAACAGCAAATGGAGCGGAATAGATAATTTCCGCTTCCTGTTCGCCAACAACAAGGCGACCACCATCAACATGTTCCGCAACACCGTCGGCTACAACGTCATCTTCATCATTTTGGGCGTTGTGCTGCCGGTCACGCTGGCCATCATGATCAACCACCTGCACAGCCAGAAGCTGGCCAAGGTGACGCAGACGGCCATGTTCCTGCCCCACTTCCTGAGCTGGGTGGTGGTAGGCTATTTCGTGTTCGCCTTCCTGTCCACCGACAACGGTCTGGTCAACCGTACGCTGCAGGTGCTCGGGTTCGATACCGTCAAATGGTATCAGAAGGACGCCATCGGCTACTGGCCGTTTTTCCTGATTTTCCTGCACGTATGGAAAACCATCGGCTACAGCATGGTGGTGTACCTGTCCTCCATCAAGGGAATCGACGCCAGCCTCTACGAGGCGGCGATGATCGACGGCGCCTCCAAATGGCAGCAGACCAAGTACATCACCCTGCCCATGCTCAAGACCATCATGATCATCATGTTCATCATGGCCGTGGGCAAGATCTTCAATTCGGACTTCGGCCTGTTCTACCGCACCACCCGCAATTCCAACTCGCTGACCAGCGTCTTCCTGACACTGGATGTATACGTCTACAACGCCATGTTCAACAACAAGCGCCCGGTATACGGGTATATCTCCGCCGCGGGCTTCCTGCAGTCTGTGCTGGGATGCATCACCATGATTCTCGCCAACTTCATCGTGCGCAAGCTTGACAACGAAAGCGCGCTGTTCTGAGGAAAGGAGGAAGAGCATGTCCGAAAAGACCGCGAAGGATATCTCCGGCCCGCGTGAAACAGGCAGCGGTATGATCCGCTTCAACGCCATCCGGCCCGGCACCAATGTCGCATACAGCGCTTTGTTCATCCTCCTGGCTCTCCTCTGCATCATTCCGGTAATTTTTGTCATCATCATTTCCTTCTCCTCCGAAACCTCCATCAGCAAGGTGGGCTACAGTTTCACGCCCATCGAATGGTCGGCGGAAGCCTACCAGTATGTATGGAATATCAAGGGCAGGAACGGCATCCCCGTGGTGGTCACCGCCTTCTTTACCTCCATCGGCATCACGGTGGTCGGCACGCTGGTGGGCCTGGTGCTCATTTCCACCATGGGCTACGTGCTTTCCCGGCGGACGTTCAGGCTGCGGGGCATTTACACCACGCTGATTTTTATCCCCATGATCTTTAACGGCGGTCTGTTGTCCACTTACGTGGTCAATACCCAGCTGCTGGGGCTGCGCAACACCTACTGGGCGATCATCCTGCCGCTGGCCTGTTCTTCCTTCTACGTGATCATCATGCGCACCTTCTTCCAGACCACGATCCCCGATGAAATCATCGAATCCGGCAAGGTGGACGGGGCCAGCCAGCTGCGCATCTTTGTCCAGCTGGTGCTGCCCATTTCCCTGCCGGCCCTGGCGACCATCGCCCTGTTCCTGACCTTCGCTTACTGGAACGACTGGTACCAGGCCAGCCTGTACATCGAGACCAGCCGCCGCGACCTGTATCCGCTGCAGTATGTGCTGGTCAACATCGAACAGAACATCGCTTACCTGACCAACAACGAAGGCAACATGTCCGCCGACAGCAGCAACGTGCTGCCCAGCGAAACCATGCGCATGGCCATCGTGGTCATCGCCGTGGTCCCCATCATGTTCTCCTATCCCTTCTTCCAGAAATACTTTATTTCCGGCCTGACGATCGGCGCCGTCAAGGGATAAGCGCCGTTCCGCACTCATCCGAATTTGAACGGATACGTCCGTTTGAATAAAATATTAAAGGAGGAACCCCA
Source organism: uncultured Clostridia bacterium (assembly GCA_946409855.1). Lineage (GTDB taxonomy): Bacteria > Bacillota > Clostridia > Christensenellales > Aristaeellaceae > UBA4246. The sequence goes on from CAMJXZ010000180.1 coordinate 6,208, forward strand.
CATGAAGAAAACCCTTGCTCTGGCTCTTGCGCTCATGCTGGCGCTGTCGATGGTGCCCATGGCCATGGCCGACGAACCCGTGAAGCTGATCTGGTGGATGGGCTGCACTTCCGAAGCCCCCATTGACTGGGCCGAGGTAGAAGCCGAACTGAACAAGTACAGCGCCGAGAAGATCGGCGTCACCTGCGAGTTCAAGTACATGACCGAAGATCAGATCTCCCGCGCCATGGAGACCGGCGAGAAATTCGACATCTGCTTCACCTGCGACTGGTACAATGACTATGCCACCAACGTCGCGAACGGCATGTTCCTGGATCTGGCCGGCAAGCTGGACGAATTCCCCGCTCTGAAGGATTCCGTCATTCCCGCCGCCTGGGCCGCCATGGACACCGATGGCCACATCTATGCCATCCCCCACATGAAGGATATCGGCATGGAAATCTTCTGGATCATCGACAGCAACTACTTCCTGGGCGAAAAGGGCCTGGAAAAGGACCAGTACATCTCCTTCGACGGCATCGAAGAATACTTCGCCATGTACAAGGCTGATCATCCCGACGATTATCCCTTCAAGATGTCCA
>CAMJXZ010000181.1 GCA_946409855.1 uncultured Clostridia bacterium
CTTTTTTCTGGATCATTCTCTCTCAGATAAAGAAAGTTTTCTTCCCCGTCTTTTCATATCGGTAGTTGCGGATCCACAGCAGGATATCCACCGTGACCATGACGGTATTGATGATATAGAAGATGAATGCGAGATTATAGTTGTGCGCCACGATCTTGCCGCAGATACCGCAGATATACCCTAAAAGGATAAAGCAGCTGAAAAAGATGCTTTTTCCGCCGGTAGACCAGCTTTTGTACATGCGCGCGATGGACAGGGGCCAGGAAATGCCAAAGCAAAGGATCATGATGGTTTCCAGGATGGTGGCAGTATTCATTGAATTCACCTCGTTGTTCAGTTCGTGCGGCATTTTTCCAGCAATCCGCGTTCAGACAGGCTCTTTACCAGCGCATCGCCGATCCGGTCCGGCGTGAGCGCGACTTCCACTCCGGCAGCGCGCAACGCTTCGATCTTGCCCGCTGCGGTACCCTTGCCGCCGGAGATGATGGCCCCGGCGTGGCCCATGCGCTTGCCTGCCGGGGCGGACTGCCCGCCGATAAAGGCGGCCACGGGCTTGGTCATTTTCCTTTTGATGTATTCAGCGGCTTCTTCTTCGCCGCTGCCGCCGATCTCGCCGTTCATGACCACCGCATAGGTATCCGCGTCCGCTTCAAATGCCTCCAGCGCGTCCACGAAGCCTGTCCCCCGGATGGGATCGCCGCCGATGCCCACCACCGTGGATTGCCCGATCCCACGGTCAGAAAGCTGTTTGACGGCTTCATAGGTCAGAGTACCGGAACGGGAAATGATCCCCACATGGCCTTTGCGGTGGATATAGCCGGGCATGATGCCGATCTTACATTCGCCCGGCGTGATGATGCCCGGGCAGTTGGGGCCGATGAGCCTGGTATTGGTTCCCGCCAAATAACGCTTGACCCGCTCCATATCCAGGATGGGAATGCCCTCTGTGATGCACACCACCAGTTCGATCCCCGCGTCCGCCGCCTCCAAGATAGCGTCCGCCGCAAAGCGGGGCGGCACATAGATCACCGAGGCGTTGGCTTCGGTGGCTTTTTTAGCCTCCGCCACCGTTTGAAACACCGGCACGCCAAGCAGCGTCTGGCCGCCCTTGCCGGGGGTAACGCCGGCGGCGATCTTTGTGCCGTAAGATAGCATCTGTTCCGTGTGGAACGCGCCCTGTTTGCCGGTGATGCCCTGCACGATCACCCTCGTATTTCCATCGACCCAGATGCTCATGCCCCGTCGCCCCCCGTCCATGCCGCGGCTTCCACTGCCTTGCGCGCGCCGTCGGCCATATTCTCCGCGGCGATGATTTTTAGATTGGAAGCCGCCAAAATCTGCTTGCCCAGTTCAACGTTCGTTCCTTCCAGCCGCACGATCAGCGGAATGGAAATACCCATTTCCCGGGCGGCCGCCACCACGCCCTCCGCAATGACGTCGCACTTCATGATGCCGCCAAAGATATTGACAAAGATCGCGCGAACGTTTTCATCCGAAAGCAGCAGTTCAAACGCCGCCTGCACCTTTTCTTTGGAGGCGCTGCCGCCCACGTCTAAAAAATTGGCCGGTTCGCCGCCGAAATGCTGGATGATGTCCATGGTCGCCATGGCCAGCCCCGCGCCGTTGACGAGACAGCCGATGCTGCCGCTTAAGCTCACAAAATTCAAATCATATTGGGAGGCCCGGTATTCCCGCGGGTCTTCCTCGTCGGTGTCCCGCAGCTCTTTCAGGTCCGGGTGCCGGAACAGGGCGTTGTCGTCAAAGGTCACTTTCGCGTCCAAACATATGAGTTGTCCATCGACCGTCAGCACCAGGGGGTTGATCTCCACAAGCGAGCAATCCTTTTCCCGATAAAGCCGCGTCATGGAGTCAAGCAGCGATATGAGTTCCTTCTCATTTTCACCGGTCAGCCCTAATACACCGGAAACCTGCAATCCTTCATAGCGCTTGAAGCCTTCCACCGCGGAAACGGGGACACGGGCGATGCGTTCGGGGTGGGTCCGGGCGGTTTCTTCGATCTCGGTACCCCCGTCCGCGGACGCGATGATCACCAAGCAAGCGTTTTCATGGTCGCCGGTCACGCTCAAGTAAAACTCTTTTTTCACCTCCACGGCCGGGGTGACCAGCAGCTTGCGCACCAGCTTGCCTTCCGGTCCCGTCTGATTGGTCTTAAGCCGCATGCCCAACATTTCCCCGGCGATGGCGCGCGCCTCGTCCGCGTTTTCCGCCAGCTTGACGCCGCCCGCTTTGCCGCGTCCGCCAGAATGGACCTGCGCTTTCAGCACGCAGCGGCCGTACTTTTCCGCGGCCGCCGCGGCCTGCTCCACAGTGGCGGCCACTTCTCCCGGGGGTACGGGCGCGCCGTACGCGCCCAGCAGTTCCTTGGCTTGATACTCATGGATTTTCATTGCTTCGCACCTTTTTTCTTTTCGGAACGGGCTGCCGGGGCGTTCCCCTCCCCAGGAACGGCAGACGCCAGCTTCACGCCCTCCGCCAGCGCCTTTAGATTGATCTCCTCCGTACCCCGGGGGATATGGAGCGAGGCGGCCTTCTTTAGTGTCTCCATGTCCGTAATGCCCAGCAGTGCGTTGATGCACCCCACAGCCAGCACATTCGCGGTCTGGGCGCGGCCCACCGTCTCTTTGGCCGTGCGCAGGATGGGAAGGCGAAGTACCCGGTGGCCGTTCAAATTCTCCGGCACAGTAAGGCCCTCGTCAACGAGCACCAGGCAGTTTTCGGGGAGCGCGCGGGTGTAGGTATCCAGCGCCTTCTGGGTCAGCGCCATGAGGAAGGTGGGCTGCTGCACCTTGGTAAAGCCGATGGGATCGTCCGAGATGAGCGTCTCCGCTTTACAGGCCCCGCCGCGCGCTTCCGGGCCATAGGACTGGCTCTGGGCGGTGTATTTTCCTGACTGGACGGCCGCTTCCGCTAAGATGACCGAAGCGAGGATCACGCCCTGGCCGCCGCTGCCCGCCAGACGAAGCTCCATTTTACTCATTTGCTTCACGCTCCTCTGCCAGCTTCTTGATCAGCATATCGTATTTATAAGTAAATTCTGGATACTGGGCATGATGCAGCAGGCCGATGACCAGCTTGTCCTTCAGCTGCTCCGGGTCCATCTTGGCCGCCTGCTCCACCGTGACCCCATGATCCCGCTGCCACTTCATCATTTCTACAGCGTCGCCTTTTTTATTCTTGCGCCCGTAATAGGTGGGGCAGATGCTGGCCACGTCGATAATGGAAAAGCCTTTGTTGCGGATGCCGTCCTGGATCAGGCCGATGGTCTGCTGCACATGGTACGCGCTGCCCCGGGCGGCATAGGAAGCGCCCGCCCCGTAGGCCAGACCCGCGATATCGAAGGAACGGTCCAGATTGCCGTAAGGGGCGGTGGTGCCGTAAGCGTTGGTAGGCGTGGTGGGGCTGTACTGCCCGCCCGTCATGCCGTAAGTGCTGTTGTTCATCACCACCACGGTAAGCCCGATGTTCCTCCGGGCCGCGTGGATCAGGTGATTGCCCCCGATGGCGGAAATGTCGCCGTCCCCAGCGATCACGATGACCTCCAGCTCGGGATTGGCCAGCTTGATGCCCGTAGCGAAGGCAATGGCCCGGCCGTGGGTGGTGTGGATCGTATTGAAGTCCATGTAGCCCGCCGCCCGGGAGGAGCAGCCGATGCCCGAAACGATCACGGTCTGGTTGCGGCTCAGGCCCAAGTTCTCGATGGCCTGCGCCACGTCGCGCATGATGATGCCGTTGCCGCAGCCGGGACACCAGATTTGCGGCAAATGCTCTGGACGCATGTACTTATAAATCAGGTTGGACATTTGTTTTGTCCGGGAAGCCGCGTTTACGTCGCCTGTATTGACTTTCATTTACGCTTCCTCCACTTTCTGCAGGATCTCCTGCGGTGTAATCACAGCGCCGTTGTACTTTCCCACAAAAGCGACGGGGCAGGCACCGCGGGTCAGCCTCTCCACTTCCAGTACGATCTGGCCGCAGTTATGCTCGGCCACCACGATTTTTTTAAGCCCGCCCAGCGCCGCGGTCAGTTCCCTTTCCGGGAAGGGCCAGATGGTGACGGGGCGGAAGATGCCGCAGCGGACTCCCTTAGCCCGCGCCATTTCCATGGCGGTCTGCGCCGCGCGCATGGTGCCGCCGTAACAAACGATGGCCACGTCGGCGTCGTCCATGTTGACCTGTTCGTAACGGACGATGTCCTTGTAGTTGTCCGAAATCTTGTGCATCAGCCGGTACATCAGCTTCTCCGCTTCCTCGGTGGAGTTGGTGGGGAAGCCCGATTCGTCATGGATCAGGCCCGTGATGTTGTAGCGCTGGCCGCAGCCGAAGGGCGCCATCTGGGGGACCATCTGGCCCTTTTTCTCGTTCATATGGTACGGCTTGCGTTTCGGATCGGGAAACTGCACCGTGGGCCGGTTGACGATGGTGATATCCTCCGCTTCCTTCATCTGCATGCCCTCGCGCAAATGCCCGATGATCTCATCCATCAGGAAAATCACCGGCGTCCTGTACCTTTCGGACAGGTTAAAGGCGCGGATCGTCTGGTAATACGCTTCCGTGACCGAGGAAGGGCTGATCACGATGATCGGGTGATCTCCGTGGGTCCCCCAGCGGGCCATCATCACGTCGCCCTGGGACGGGGAAGTTGGCATGCCCGTAGAAGGACCCATGCGCTGCACGTCCACCACCACGAGGGGGATTTCCGCCAGGCAGGCGTAGCCCAAGTTTTCCTGCTTTAAGGAAAAACCGGGGCCGCTGGTAGCGGTCATGGATTTTACGCCCGCCACCGACCCGCCGATGGCGCAGGCGATGGAGGCGATCTCATCTTCCATCTGAATGAATTTCCCGCCCACCTGGGGCAGACGGTAAGCCGAAAGCTCGGCGATCTCGGTGGAAGGGGTGATGGGGTAACCCGCGAACAGCCGCATACCGGCGGCAATCGCGCCTTCCACACACGCTTCGTTTCCCTGCATCAATACGACTTGATCCACTGGTTCGCATCTCCTTCCGGCTCTTCTTCGTTGATATAAATCGCGTAATCCGGGCAGCGAAGCTCGCATTGTCCGCACAGTACACATTCCGCGTCCTTGACGCGCTGCACCTTATCGTTCACGATCTCCAGCGCTCCTTTGGGACAGAACGCCGCGCAGATTCCGCATCCCTTGCACCAGTTCGGGTTCAGGATCAGTTCCTTTTTGACCGTCATAATCTGCCTCCTATACCACATCATTCATATCGATCTATTTTTTTATCGCGTCTTTCTGATAAGTATTATACCTCATTCCAATCACAAATTAAAACAGTTTTTATATCGTAGTTTTCACAAGCATTATTTTGTGATATAATTTCAACGAAGAACAGGGGGCGGTCGAATGAATTTTCAGAACATGGAATACTTCATGATGGCGGCGGAAACGGGCAACATCACCCGGGCCGCTGAACGATTGCACATCAGCCAGCAAGCGCTGAGCGACTGCATATCACGCATGGAATCGGAACTGGGCTGTCGGCTGTTTGAACGCCGGCAGGGGCTGGAACTCACCTACGGCGGACGCCAGTACCGAGCGGCGGTGAAACGGATGCTGGATTTGTACAAGCAAACAGTGGTCATGCTGAACGACATCAACGAAAATATCCGCGGGGAACTGCGCGTCGGCATTTCATACACCCGGGGTCAGGCGATCCTGCCCATGGTGCTGCCGGAATTCGTGCGCCGATTCCCCCTGGTGGAGCTTTCCGTACAGGAGGACAGTACACAGATGCTGGAAAGCCTGCTGGAGCGCGGAGAAATCGACGTGATGATCGGCTTTGCCCCGTTCCGCATCGACCGGGCGGAATCGTTCCCTTTGATGAAAGACTGCCTCCATCTTGTCATCCCAAAGATCCTGCTGCGGGATCGCTGGAGCACCACGGAGCAGATCGAAGCCCGCCTGTCTGCCTTCCGCGCGGATCACGATATCTCCATATTCCGCGATTTTCCTTTCGTCATGCTCAAGGAGGGGGACCGCATCCGCACCATCATGGATCAGGCGTTTAAAAAAGCGCGAATCAAACCGCTGATCAAATTTGAAACCAACAATACGCAGACAGCCATGGCCCTCGCCGCCGAGGGCATCGGGATCGCCGTATGCCCGGAGCTTTACCTCAACAGCAATTATGTGGCTTCAGGCACAGCCGGGTCGTATATCCGCCAGTTGGTCGAGGTATGTCCCCTGTTCGACGATTCCCTTTCAGACACCATCGCCATCGGATACAACAAGGACCGTTATTGCAGCAAGACCGCCGAAAGCTTCATCCGCTTATGCCTGGAAAAAATGCACGGAGCGGAATATCCCACCCCGTTTCAGGGAACTCCAGCGGAAATATGAGAAATTCTTCCGGGAACTGGAACGCGAAGTCCAGAACGCGGAGGGAAGCTCACAAGTCACATTCGCTTCGAGGCAGTAGTTTTTTCTTTAGCTCTTCATTGTGGTACAGAAGGAAAAACAAGCCTGCCGTGAAGAAGTCGATGAAACCCAGGAGAAAGCCTGGACGGTTGGTTTATTCATAATGCATAAAAACATGTCCTTTATATCGCTGAGCTCCCCAACAAGAATTTCATTCTGTCTACCAAGTCATCGCTAAAGCCTGCGAGATTATCCAGCGTGATGGCATGATCCTGGAGCAGGCCAAGCACGATCCAGGGCATTTCTGAGCGCGACATTTCCGCCATGACGCCGGGGCGCTTTTTGTCTGCTTTGATT
>CAMJXZ010000182.1 GCA_946409855.1 uncultured Clostridia bacterium
GAACATCACCGTCAGCCTGATCGTGTTCGGGGTCTTCTGGGCCCTGATGATCAGCCGCATCAACCGTTCCGGCAGCGCGTCGGCGGATACCATCATCAGCGTGTTCTCTTCCACGGGCATCGCGCTGGGGCTGACGATCCTGTCCCGGGGCGGGAAGTTCGCCAGCTATTCTTCCCTGCTGACTGGGGACATCCTGAGCGTGACCCCGGGGGACATCGGCGGGCTGCTGGCCGCGCTGGTGACCGGCGCTGCGTGCTGGGTGGTGCTGTACAACAAACTGCTCCTGTCCGCCGTCAACCCGGAACTGGCCCGTTCCCGCGGGATCCGGGTCAAGTGGGTGGAGTACGCCTTTGTCTGCCTGGTGGCCGTCGCGGTGATGCTGGCCATCCGGTGGGTCGGCGTGCTGCTGATCAACGCCCTGCTGATCCTGCCGGCGGCCGCCGCCCGGAACGTATCCAGAAACGCGGCGCAGAACGCCCTGTTCGCCGTGCTGATCAGCCTGGTTTCCGGGGTGACGGGCCTGGTGCTCGCCTATCAGTGGGATACCGGCGTGGGCGCCGCGGTGGTGCTTTGCGCGGCGGCGGTGTATTTTGTCAGCCTGGCCCTGGGGCGGCTGGTGAAAAAGTAATTCCCGACGGGCTGACGGCCCGACAGATGAATCCTGAATTCGTGATCCGGAGATGATTGCTTTTGCAGCTTTATCATAACTCACGCAGCGGCGAATGCCGTGCTCCGCTCGGCGCGGTCATGTGCGGCAGGCCTGTGCGGCTGCGCCTGTTCGGCGCGTCCAACGTGGGCCGCGCCATCCTGCTGTGGACGGTCAACGGGGAGAGGACCTTCCTGCCGATGATCCCCGCGGAGGACGACTGCTTCGAGATCCGGCTGAAAATGCCCGAAACGCCGGCCATCTGCGAGTACTGCTTTTATGTGGAAAACCGGGACGGCGCCGGCGCTTACTACGGCAACGCCTGGGACGGACTGGGCGGCGTCGGGGTGGAATCCGGCCCGGAGCCCAAGCACTTTCAGATCACCGTCTACAGCCCGGACTACACGACGCCGGACTATCTGCGCAAGGGCGTCATGTACCAGGTGTTTCCGGACCGGTTCTGCCGGGCCGGCTTCCCGCATTCCCGCAGGAAGGACATGCTGATCCATCAGAACTGGCAGGATACGCCGCTGCGCCGGGTGGACGCCGTGCACGTCAAGGACAATTACAGCCTGGACTTTTTCGGCGGGACGCTCCGGGGCATCACGATGAAGCTGCCGTACCTGAAAAGCCTGGGCGTGACGGTGCTGTACCTGAACCCGATCTTCCAGAGCCGCTCCAACCACCGCTACGACACGGGGGATTACGAAAAGATCGACCCGATGCTGGGCACCCAGGCGGATTTTGAACGCCTGTGCCGGGAGGCGGAGCATCTTGGCATCCATGTGATGCTGGACGGCGTGTTCAGCCACACCGGGGCCGACAGCAAGTATTTCGACTTTTACGGCCATTACCAGAGCGGCGGCGCGTACCGCTGCCCAAAATCCCCGTGGCGGGACTGGTTTGAGTTCCGGCACTGGCCGGACGATTACAAGTGCTGGTGGGGGATCGAGACGCTGCCCCAGCTCAACAAGGCCAACCCGGAGGTGCAGGAGTATTTCCTGGGCGAAGGCGGCATCGTGCAGCGGTGGATCCAGGCGGGCGCCTGCGGCTGGCGGCTGGACGTGGCGGACGAGCTGCCCATGTCGTACCTGCGCCGGCTGCGCAAAGCCGCCCGCGCCGTCCGGAAGGACGCGGTGGTGCTGGGCGAGGTCTGGGAGGACGCCAGCCATAAGGTGGCCTACGGGGAGATGCGTTCCTACTGCCTGGGGGACACGCTGGACAGTGTGATGAACTATCCCCTGCGGGGCGTGCTGATCGATTTCCTTCTGTACCGCTGCAGCGCCGAGGCCGTGTGCCGGCTGGTGCAGAGCCAGCAGGAAAACTATCCCGTCCCCTTTTATTACAGCCTGATGAACCTGCTGGGCAGCCATGACCGCCCGAGGATCCTGAGCCTGCTGTGCGGCCTGGCCTGGGGGGAGGACGACCACGAGAACAAATCCCAGGCGCTGGTGGCGCCGGATATGCTGGCCCTGGGCAAGCGAAGGCTTCTGACCATGCTGCGGGCGATCATTTCCCTGCCGGGCATCCCCTGCATCTATTACGGGGACGAGTGCGGCGTTCAGGGAACGGCGGACCCGTACAGCCGGGGCACCTTCCCCTGGGGCAGGGAAGACATGGTGCTGCAGGAAGCGGTGCGCGAGATGCTCATGCTCCGCAAAAAGCCCGTCCTGCAGACCGGGGACCTGACGATCTATGCCGACGGGCCGGACGCTTTCGTGATCCGCAGAACGATTTCCGGCGGCCACGACGTGTTCGGCGAACCGGCCAGGGACGACACCTATGAAGTACGCATTCAAAGACCTTAATTGATAAACGCCGCACGGCCGCCGGCCGGACGCGGTGACAGAAAGTGGTGCAAATCCGATGGATTTAAACGGTCAGCTGGTGCTTGGCTGTCTGGAGGAGGACAATCCCCAGCGCGGGCACTTTCGCATCAGGCCCCTGCTGCTCAGCACGGGGCCCGTTTCCCCGCAGGACCAGGCGTCCTACCGGGATGAGGGATATATCCGGGTCGTGCCGGACAAGAACGAACAGCATACCTTCAAGGAAAGGATGCGCAGGCTGGGCAGCCTGTGCGTGATGGACCTGCGCGGGTCTACCAAGGAAAACGGCAAGCTCCGGCCCAACAACAAGTATGCCCCCGCCAAGGGAGAGAAGAACCGCTTTATCATCTATTCCAACGCCGTTTCCGAGATCCCCGAAGGCGCGTTTTTCGAGGTGGTAGCAGATACCAAGCTCCAGGAAGCGGCGACGGCGCAGGTCTATGCCCGCAGGGGCGGGCGGATCCACGGCCCGGTCAGCCGCGATACCGGGGAAGAGCTGCCGGAAGCCCGGCGGCTGCTGCCGGACGACGCGAGGCTTTTTTCCATCAGCATGCCGGACGGCGGCACCAGGCTGTTTTACTGGCCCCAGACGGAGCCCGCGCAGGAAGCTCCCGCTCCCGTGCAGCCTGAGCAGCCCGAGGCGGAAAAGGCGGCGGAGCCGCCTGAAATCAAACCCGAAGAAATGGAGCTGGCGATCAGCGAGCCCAAAAGCGCGCTGGACCTGATCCGGGAGCTCAACGGCCGGATGGTGGCCAGCATGAAGGGCGAAGACGGGGAACCGAAGGAAAAGCCGGAGGCTGTGGTCATTTCCCAGGTAGGGACGCCGCTGTACCACGCGGTGCTGCCGCCGGCCGGAGACAGCGGCGCAAACCGTTCGCTGGCCCAGGCGGTGGCAAAGAGCCGCCGGGCGCAGAAGGCACAGGAAACGGACGACCGGCCGGAAGAGACGAAAAAGACTGGGGAACAGGCCGGGACCGCTGAAGAAAAGGCCGGAAAGCCGGCAAAGGCCGGCAAAGCGGACAAGGCGGAAAAGGGCAGCAAAGCGGACAAGCCCGCCGCGAAAAGCGCCGCGAAGGGAAAGGCTTCCAAAAAAACGGAAGAGCGTGTTGACCCCATGCCCGTCCCCGCCCCTTCGGCTGCCCCCGCCGCGGTCCCCGCGCTTTCCGCGCTGCAGGCCCAGGTGCAGGACCTGGAGGCGGAGCGCCTGATGTGCGTGATGAACCTGGAAAAAGCCAGGGCGGACGAGGAACAGTACGCGCGCGAGGTGCTGCTGAAAACGGAAGCGTCCTGGAAAGACGCGGAAAGCGCCGCGCAGGAACGCCTGGAAGGGCTGAAAAACCAGATCGCAGCCCTGGAAAAGGAACGGGACGAACTGGAAAAGGCCGCCGCTTCCCTGAACGGGGCGGACGGCGTCCGGACGGTACCCGCCGGGGAGGTTCACGCGCAGACGGTGCGGGACCGGCTCTGTACGGCCCTCAGGGAGCAGGGCCTGAGGTACGACGCGGCGCTGGCCGACGCGATGCTGACCGCCTGGGCGGCGGCTGACAGGAAATGGCTCTGCGTCGCGGGGGAAACGCCCGCCGACCGGGTCGCCGCGCAGGAAGCGTTTGCCAGGGCGCTGGGCGCTCCGGCACTGCCCCTGTATGAATACAGCGGGTGCGGCGGCTGCGGTGAATCCGCGATGGTGATCCTGGAAGCGCCGGAACCGGTGTATCTGGGAAACGAAACGGTATTCCTCTGCGATACGCAGACGGCGGAAGGATTCTTTGCCCCGGTCATCCCGGTCGAGCAGAGCGGGGAAGAGCCGGCGGACGAGCTGACGGTCTTTACGCCTGTCCGGGAAAAGACGCTGCGGGAAGAGATCCTGGCGAGGAAAACCGAGCTCAACGCCGAGACCTCGGCGCTGATCGCGCAGATCCGGGCCATCTGCAGAGAGGAAGGGGAAACCCTGTCCGTGCCCTGTGTGCGGGCGCTCAAGCGCTTCCTGACAGCCGCCCAGAACCGGATGGCCGGCGGCGTGCGCAGCGCCCTGGACTGGGGCCTGACGATCTACGTGCTGCCGCAGGTGTTGAAGCCCGGGACGCTGGAAAAGCTGAAGCCGCTCTTTGCCCTTTTGCCCGAAACGACCAGAATGCTGGAGCGGAAACAACATGACGCTGCCGCTGATATCGAGCATCCATAACCCAAAGGCGCAGGCCTGGAAGGCCCTTTCCGGCCCGGCCCGGGCCCGGCGGGAGCAAGGCCTGTTCCTGGCCGAGGGGGAACACATGGCGGGGGAAGCGCTGAAGGCTTCCGCCTGCAGGGTCCTGCTGGTCCGGGAAGATGATCAGGAGCGCTACAGCGCCCTGATCGGACAGGCGGAGCGGCGGGAGATCCCAGTGCAGCCGCTGTCTGACCGTGTGATGGCGGCGGTCTGCGATGTCCGCGCCCCGCAGGGGGTGGCGGCCGTCTGCCCGCTGCCCGCCCTGACAAAGACCCTGGAGACGCCGACCGTCGCGGCGCTGGAGGACGTGCAGGACCCGGGCAACGTGGGCACCGTCCTGCGCACGCTGGACGCGCTGGGCGGCGGCGGGCTGCTGATCACTCCCGGCTGCGCGGACCCCTTTTCGCCCAAGGCGCTGCGCGCGTCCATGGGGGCGGTGTTCCGGGTGCCGGTCTGCATGGCGGAGGACCTGCCGGCCGCGCTCCGCGATTATCACCAAAGGGGGTACCGTTCCCTGGCCGGCGCGCTGGACGGGACGCCTTTTTACGACCGGCCGCCGGACCCGGAAAAGATCCTGGTGCTGATCGGCAACGAAGGGGCCGGCCTGTCCGGGCCGGTCAAAGCGCTGGCCTGCGAAAGGTTCCGCCTGCCGATGCGGGGCGAGGCGGAATCGTTAAACGCGGCGGTCGCCTGCGCGGTGATGCTGTACGACATCGAACGGCGCAGGCTGGAAGGGGAGCGCGTCCATGCTGACCCATCCCTTTGAGCCGGTGGCGGACGAAGGATGCCGGGTGCTGGTGCTTGGTTCCTTCCCTTCGGTCAAGAGCCGGGAAAACGGTTTTTACTACGGCCATCCCCGGAACCGCTTCTGGCGGATGATCGCGGGCGTGTATCGCGAACCGGCGCCGGAGGATATCCCGGGCCGCAGGCTGCTCCTTCTACGCCATCACATCGCCCTGTGGGACGCGGCGCTTTCCTGTGAGGTGGAAGGGTCCATGGACCAGGACATCCGCAGCGTCGCGCCGACGGACCTGTCCCGGGTGCTGTCCCGGGCGAATATCGAAAAAGTGCTGGCCAACGGGCAGACGGCCGGGCGGCTCTACCGGAAATACCAGCAGCCGCTTTGCGGCCTGCCGGTGACCGTGCTTCCCTCCACCAGCCCGGCCAACGCAGCCTGGAGCCTGGAAAAGCTCTGCGCTGCCTGGGCGCCGCACCTGCCCGGGACATAAAGAAAATGCAAAAAACATACTTGACAATTAACTGTTTTGCACTATGATAATCTCATGGCCTTTTTTGGAAAAACAGGCCAGGCTGCAAAACGCTGCGGAAGAGGTGAAAACACATGAGCCATACCTATATTCCGGAAGGTTATCATTCGGTGCTCAGTCTCTATGAGACGCAGGAAGCGATTTCTGTCATCAAGAAGCTGTTTCAGGGCAACCTGTCCCACGCGCTGAACGTCAAGCGCGTGTCCGCCCCGCTGTTCGTGGACGGACATTCGGGCCTGAACGACAACCTGAACGGGGTGGAGCGGCCGGTCTCCTTCGATGTGAAGGAAACGGGGGAGACGGCGGAGGTCGTCCATTCCCTGGCCAAATGGAAGCGCCTGGCCCTCAAGCGCTACGGCTTTGCCGAAGGAACGGGCCTGTACACGGACATGAACGCCATCCGCCGGGACGAGGATCTGGATAACCTCCATTCCGTTTACGTGGACCAGTGGGACTGGGAAAAAGTGATCCGCCCCGAGGAGCGGACGATGGAAACCCTCCGGGACGCCATGGACCGCATCGTTTCCGCCATCTGCGTGACGCTGGACATGCTCCGGTGGACGTATCCGCAGCTGCCGGTGAAGCTCAACCGGGAGGTGTATTACGTCACCACCCAGGAGCTGGAGGACCGGTATCCGGAGCTTTCGCCCAAGGAGCGGGAAAACGCGTGTCTTCGGGAGCACAAGACCGCCTGCATCCTGCAGATCGGCAAGCGCCTGCGCTCCGGCCGGGTGCATGACGGCCGCGCGCCGGACTATGACGACTGGGAACTGAACGGGGACATCATGTTCTGGAACGACGTGCT
>CAMJXZ010000183.1 GCA_946409855.1 uncultured Clostridia bacterium
GGGACTTTTTCGACGTTCCGTTATCTTTATTGCCCTTTCTCCCCCAAACAAAAAAACGCGGGCCAAAGCCCGCGGCTGAAGGAGAAAAAATGTTTACAGCGCCTTGCGCTCAAAGCCGAAATACTTATCGGCGTTTTCGTAGCTGATGCCCCGGACGATTTCCTTGAGGGTGTCCATGTCCTCCGGGAAGAGGCCTTCCTGCACCCAGCGGCCCAGGGTGCGGCACAGGATGCGGCGGAAATACTCGTGCCGGGGGTAGCTGAGGAAGGAGCGGCTGTCCGTCAGCATGCCGATGAAGCCGGCCAGGTAGCCCAGGTTGCCCAGGGAGATCATGTGGTCGGTCATGCCCTGCAGGTGGTCGTTGAACCACCAGGCGGCGCCGTGCTGGATCTTGCCGACGGCCTCGTCGTTCTGGAAGCAGCCCAGGATGGTGTCGATGGCGGCGTTGTCGTTGGGGTTCAGGCTGTAGAGGATGGTGCGGGGCAGGCTGTCGTGGTCCTGCAGCCAGCCCAGGGCCGCGGCGGTCTGCACCGAGGGCGCTGTGTTGTTGATGCAGTCGTAGCCGGTATCCGGGCCGAGCCGGCGGAACATGGGGGGATTATTGTCCCTGCGGCAGCCGTAGTGCAGCTGCATGGTCCAGCCGCGCTCGCGGTATTCTTTGGCCATGAAGGCGATATAGGCGAACTTGAAGGCCGCCTCTTCCTGCGCGGAGGGGATCGTGCCGGCCAGACGGGCGCTGAAGACGCGCTCCAGCTCTTCGTCGGAGGCGGGGGCGTACATGACGTAATCCAGCGCGTGGTCGCTCAGCTTGCAGCGGTGCGCGGCGAAGAAATCCAGGCGTTTGCGCAGGGCGGATTTAAGGGCGGCGAAGCTGTCGATCTTCATGCCGGCGGCGGTTTCCAGCTGGGCCAGATAGGCCAGGTAGGTCTCCTTTTCCAGGTTCATGGCCTTGTCGGGCCGCCAGGCGGGCAGGACGGTGACGGGGAAGGACTTGTCGGCGTCCAGCTTTTCATGCCATTCCAGGCTGTCCACCGGGTCGTCCGTGGTGCAGATGATGTCCACGTTGCTCATGGTGATCAGGCCGCGGCTGGAAAAGCCGGGGGACTGCAGCTTTTCGTTGACGAAATGCCAGACCTCGTCGGCGGTGTTTTTGTTCAGCACGCCCTCATAGCCGAAGAACCGGCGCAGCTCCAGGTGGCTCCAGTGGTAGATGGGATTGCCGATGGCTTTGCCGACCACCTCGGCGAACCTGAGGAATTTCTCGTAATCGGAAGCGTCCCCGGTGATGTACTTTTCGGGCACGCCGGCGGAGCGCATCAGGCGCCACTTGTAGTGGTCCCCGCCCAGCCAGACCTGGGTGATGTTTTCGTAGCGGATATCGTCCCAGATTTCTTTGGGGTTCAGGTGGCAGTGGTAGTCGATGATGGGGCATTTTTCAGACGCTTCGTGATACAGCGTCCGGGCCACGTCGGTATCTAGCAGAAAATCCCGGTCCATAAAAGCTTTCATAACAATCAAATCCTCCAGATCTTTTTATTTCTGCAGCAGGTGGAACGCAAAGCCGCCGATTTCCTCGTTCATGTAGATGGCTTTGCCGTTGTCGCTGGAATCGTCGAAGGTGAAGCCCCGGCGCTCCAGATGCCAGCGCGCGCGTTTGATGCTGTTGGCGGCGATGGCGATGTGGCCGTTCCTGCCCCGGCCGGCGAACTTCATGCACTCAAAGCCCGCGCCGGCGAAGGTGGACTTGTTGCCGTCCTTCACGGTCCAGTTGAGCAGGGCGCACAGGCGTTTGGCGTCCTCCATGGCCTGTTCGGGCGTGCCGGAGTTGATGCCCACGTGCTTGAGCTCCAGGCCCAGCACCAGGTCCACCGCCTCGCGGGCCAGCTTCTCGATCCGGTCCCAGTCCTTGGCGGCCACAGCGTCGGCCGGCGCCATCCAGCTGCCGCCCACGGCCACGACCTTGGGGAAGGCCAGGTACTCGCCGACGTTCTTTTCATTGATGCCGCCGGTGGGCAGGAAGCGCACGCTGCCGTACGGGGCGCTCATGGCCTTGATCATCTTGAGGCCGCCCGCCGATTCGGCCGGGAAGAACTTGACGGTCGTCAGCCCGAGCTCCAGCGCGGTTTCCACGTTGGACGGGCAGGAGGTGCCCGGAACGATGGGGATGCCCACTTCCTGGCAGTAGCGGACGATGTTGGGATTGATGCCGGGGGATACGATATACGTCGCGCCGGCGGCCATGGCGCGGTTCACCTGGTCCTTGGTCAGCACGGTGCCCGCGCCGAGGATGACCTCGGGGAGTTCCTTGTGCACGCGGCGGATGGCTTCCTCCGCGGCCTCGGAACGGAAGGTGATTTCAGCGACCGGCAGGCCGCCCCTGGCCAGCGCGCCGCAGAGCGGCACCGCGTCGTTCGCGTCCTCCACCTTGATGACCGGAACCAGACCCACCAGAGACAGCTGTTCAAGTACGTTCATGGCATGATTCCCCTTTTCTGTTTTTCGTTATCGGCGCGGAACGGCCGGCAGGGGCCGCCCGGTTCCGCGCAAGCAATTTTGTTCCCCTTCATTTTACGATAGTTTTTTCATGGCGTCAAGCGGGATTGAACGCAGGGGGGTCTTGCGACCCCCCTACGGGACCCCCCATACGGATTTGCCTGTCGCTCTTTCAGGGCTCCCGGGCGGCAAAGGCGCAAGGAAACCCCTGGGCCTGCCGGCCCGTTATTCGCTGAAATGGAGCCACCGGCTCCATTTCCGGGCGCGAATAACCCCGCAGCGTACATGCCGCTGCTGCGGATTTCAGTAGAGGGGTTCCCCCTCTACACTCCCCCCGCCAAGGACAGACCAGCGCGAAACCCTGCCGCCTCCGGTCGACTGCGCCGATCCGGCGAGTAAATCGCCGGACGGACATGGGCTTCGCGCCGCTCTGTCCCCAGCGTATCCCTCTCACATCTCGGCTTTTTCCTTCTCTTCCTGCACCGTGAAAAGGAACAGGCAGTAACAGGCGCGATGGTCCCGGCGGAGAAATGCCCCTTGCGCTCTTGCTATCCGGGCCTCGTTGTGATATACTGTAAACAGAGAGATTTCCGTTTTCATCTGCCGGGAAGCGACCGGCGCCTGCTTGATTTTTATACCGGCGGCACATGCCGGTATGAAAAAATAAATGAAAAGAGGTTCTCGTATGAAAAAGGCATTGGCTGTACTGCTCTGCATGATGATGGTACTGGCGGCTGTTCCGGCTGCTTTCGCCGTCAACGAGGATGTGGAAGGGGAGCTCGTTATCTATTCTTCCATGTACCAGTTCGTCATCGACATGATGGATGAGGCGCTGAAAGCCGAATTCCCCAACCTGGTGCCCGGCAACAACGGCAGCTTCTTCTTCTACGGCGGCACCAGCTCGCTGATCACCAAGATCTACGGCGAAATGGAAACCGGCACCCTGGGCTGCGACATGATGCTGGTGGCTGAGCCTGCCTTCTCCCTGGAGCTGAAGGACGCCGGCTATCTGGAGCCCATCGCCATCGAAAACCCTGCCCAGCTGCTGCGCTTCCCCTATGACCAGGAAGGCTACTGGTACCCCGTCCGCGTGTGCAACATGGTGCTGGCCTACAACCCCGAAATGGAAGCCGAATGGGCCGCCAAGGGCGTGACCATCCCCAAGACCTTCAAGGATTTCGCCATGGATCCCTCCCTCAAGGGCCTGATCTCCATGGGCAACCCGCTGACCAGCGGCACCACCTACGCCGCCGTCGCCTCCCTGATCCAGGACAACCACTACGGCAAGGCGTTCCTGGAAGGCCTGGCCGCCAACAATGTGATGATCGAGTCCGGCTCCACCGCGCTGACCAAGCTGCAGACCGGTGAATGCGCCGCCATCATGATCCTGGAAGAATCCGTGCTGAAGGTGCTCAAGGAAGCGGAAGACGCCGGCAACCCCATCACCAACCTCAAGTGCATCTATCCGGAAGACGGCGTGATCCTGATCCCCTCCACCGTGATGACCGTGGCGGAAAACCACAGCAAGAACGTCAACATCGAGGCCTGTGAAGCGGTTGAAAAGTGGCTGCTGAGCGAAGCGGCCCAGAAGCTGATCCTGCAGGGCTACATGCACAGCGTGTTCGCCGGCATGACCGAGATCCCCTTCGCGTCCGTGGATACCGAGAGCCTGATCAAGAAGGACCTGGGCGTGGACTGGGAGCTGGCGTTCCGCAACCGCGAAGCGATCAACACCCTCTGGACCGAGATCGTTACGGCCAAGTAATGTTTCCGGCCTGAAAATTACTTCTCCACGGGGGAAGCCGTGACCCGGCTTCCCCCGTTCAGGTATCATCCTGACAAAAAAGAGGTGCGTGCGGATGAAAAAGGCAGTCGCGCCGCGGAAAAACCCGGAAAAGCGCGATCATACCCCGGCGGTTACGAAGACGATCCTGGCCCTGGCGTTTGCGCTGGGGCTGGTCATCATCTTCCTGGGCGTCACCGGCATGCGGGAATACGGCACTTCCGGGTTCAGCTCGGAAACGGCGTACAACGCCATTTACTTCCTGCACCGGAACACGGAAGCGGCGTACGCGAAGCTTTCCGCCCAGCTGAACGCTCTGCCGGAGGACCAGCGCGCCGCCGCGGAAAAGGAGGCCGGGAATCTTCTGACAGCCGCCTGGGAGGCGCAGAGCGCCGGCGGCGGCGCCAGGGCGGAGGCACTGCTGAATGAAGCGCCGGAAGCCGAGCGCGGCGCCCTGTGCTGGAAGCTTTTGTACGCCACGTATCTGACCGGCGGGCCCAAGGTTTCCTCCGTGCAGAAAAAGGAGCTGGCGGCGCTGGACGCGGGCGCGGCGCAGACCTTCTGCGCCGAGGCGCTGGCGGCCGCCGCGGATGAAGCGGCGCCGCTGCCCCAGGCGGCCCAGTCCGCCGCCGGCAGCCTGACCGGGGCCGACCGGCAGGCCATGCTGTTCCAGCAGCTGTTTTACGTGGACGGCGCCGCCGACGCGTCCGAACAGGTCAACGCCGTCAAAAAGACCGTCCGGGACAAGGGCGCCCAGCTGGACGCTTTCCGGATGATCGCCCGGGGCGAAGTATCCTGGATCTGGCAGGTGATCGTCGCCAACAGCCGCACGGCCGTCCTGATCGGCATCATCCTGGCGCTGGACGCGCTGCTTCTGACTCTGCTCATGGTCAGCGACAAGACCTGGATCCTGGACATCAAATGGATCATCATCCTTTTGATCGTCGATTTCCTTTTGCTGTTCCAGCTGATGCCGCTGATCTACATGGTGATCAAGGCCTTTTTCCCGGAGAGCGAGTTTTCGCTGGAAACCATCCAGCGGCTGTACACCTACCCGCTTAACCTGGACGCCCTGGTCAACACCCTGCTGGCGGCGCTTTCTACCATGGTGCTGGGGACGCTGATCGCCTTCCCCCTGGCCTGGCTGGTGGGCCGCACCAATTTGTACGGCAAGAAGTTTTTCCGCGCGCTGTTCGTGCTGACCTACATGGTGCCCCCGTATGTGGGCGCCATGGCGTGGCTGCGGCTGCTCAACCCCAACGTCGGCACCATCAACCAGTGGCTGCGGGCGCTGTTCATGCTCAGCGACGCCCCGGGGCCGCTGAACGTCTATTCCCTGCCGGGCATGGTCTGGGTGCTGAGCAGCTTCTATTACCCCTACGCGTTCATCACCATCAGCCGCGCGATGGAAAAGATGGATCCCTCGCTGGAAGAAGCCAGCCGCATTTCGGGCGGGTCGCCGATGCGCACCCTGTTCAGCATCACCCTGCCCATGACGCTGCCCTCCCTGATCTCCGGCGCGCTGCTGGTCTTTATCAGCGCGGCCAGCTGCTACGGCATCCCCTCCATCATCGGCAGCCCCGGCCGCGTCCATACGGTGACGACCCGGATCGTGGAATATGTTTCCCTGGGCCAGCAGGGCATGAACGACGCCACCGGCATGGCGGTGTTCCTGATGGTGATGGCGGTCATCATCCTGTTTGTTTCCGACGTGGTGCTGGCCAGGCGGCAGTACATCACGGTATCGGGCAAGTCCATGCGCCCCGCCATCGTGGACTTAAGGAAATGGCGCCTGCCGCTGACGATCATCGTCGGCCTGTTCGCCGTCATCGTGATCTTCATCCCCTTCGCCACGATCTTTTCCACCTCGTTCAAGATCGACGTGGGCAAGAGCATGTTTGACCAGGAGAACTTCACCTGGGCGAACTGGAGCACGGTCTTCGGCCGCACCGAGACCGTCAACTGCCTGAAAAATTCCCTTTTGTTCGCGGCGGTCGCCGCCACGGTGGGCATCGTGATCGCCTGCACGATGAGCTATCTGCTGCAGCGCACCCGGATCCGGGGAAGGAAGATCCCCGATTTCCTGATCACGCTGGGCTCCGGCACGCCCAGCGTGGTCATCGCCCTGGGCCTGATCATGACGATGAAGGGCAACTTCGGCATCAACATTTACAACACCGCCTACATCATGATCATCGCCTACCTCATCAAGTACCTGATGATGGGCATGCGCACGGTGGTGTCCGCCATGAGCCAGATTCACGCCTCGCTGGAGGAGTGCAGCCAGATCGCGGGGGCCAGCTGGACGAAAACCATGTTCCGCATCACGGGGCCGCTGATTTTCCCCAGCATCGCCGCGGGCTGGTTCCTGATCTTTATTCCCAGCTTCTACGAATTGTCCATGACCACGCTGCTCTATTCCAGCACCACCAAAACCATCGGCTTCCAGCTCTATGAATACTGGAC
>CAMJXZ010000184.1 GCA_946409855.1 uncultured Clostridia bacterium
GATCACCGCGCCGGACGCGGCTGTCATTATCTCCCTCAACTTCTGCCTGACACGGGAGGTAGCGGCGCAGCGGGGGATGCCCCTGCGGGACGGCGGAAAGCTGTATGTGGACGGCGTGCTCCGGCTGGTTTCCAGAACGGACGGGGAATGGGAGCGGCTGTTCGCGCCCTGGTATTCCGTCAGGCGGCTGGAGCATTTCGCCTGGCCCGGAGAAGCGTCCGAGACAAGGCGGCTGTTTTATCTCGCGAAACGGGAGGGCCTATGAAGGAAAGGCGGATGTGCCTGACAACCGGGCGGCTGGTCATGAAGCCGCTTTCCCCGGAAGACCGGGAGCGGTTTCTGCAAATCGGGACGGATGAGCGGATCAGGGCGACCTACATGTTCCCGGAATTTGACACCCCGGAGCAGGCGGACGCTTTCTTTGAGCGGATCCGGAAGCTGAGCCTGTCGGAGGAACGTTTTGTTTACGGGATCTGCCGGAACGGGGAACTGATCGGCTTTCTCAACGACTGTGAGATCAGCGGCGGGACGGTGGAACTTGGGTATTTCATCGCCCCGGAGCACTGGAACCGCGGGTACGCGGCGGAAGCGCTGGGGGCGGCGGTGCAGGAGCTGTTCCGCCTGGGGTATGCCTGCGTCCGGGCGGGATACTTTGAAGGGAACGAAGCCAGCCGCCGCGTGATGGAAAAATGCGGGATGCGTCCGGTCCCGCTGGTGCAGGAGATCGAATACCGGGGCGTCCGGCGGCGCTGCCTGTATTATGAATCCGGAAACAGCTGCCTTTCTTCCGGAACGGAAGCGGGCGGCGGAAGGCCGGTGTGACGGTTCGGAACCGTTTTGCCGACGGAAACGGATCGTAGAGGGGAGGAGCGTATCCGATGGATCTTCACGTGTGGCTGGAAAGGTTTATGACGTCCCTGACCGGGACATTCGGGGACAGGGTCTGGTTTGTAGGGCTCCAGGGCAGCTATGGCCGGGGAGAAGCGGCGGCGGACAGCGATATCGATATGGTCGTGATCCTGGATACCCTTTCCGAAAAGGACATCGCGGCATACGGCGCCATGCTGGATACGCTGGAACACCGGGAACTGGTCTGCGGTTTCCTTTCGGGACGGGAAGAGCTGCTGGCCTGGGAGCCGTCGGACCTGTTTCAGTTCTGCCATGACACGACGCCCATCATTGGGAGCCTGGACGCGGTGCTTGAAAAGGTGGACCGTTCCGCGGTGGACCGGGCAGTCCGGATCGGGGTGTGCAATGTCTACCATGGCTGTGTCCACAACATGGTTCATGAAAAAGACCCGGAGACGCTGCGCGGGCTGTACAAGGCCGCGACCTTCGCCATCCGGGCCGCCGTTTTCCAAAGGAGCGGGCGCTTCTGCAGAGGCCTTGCGGAACTGAGCGCTTCCGCCGGACCGGAAGAGCGGGCGGTCGTCACGGCTTATCTTCAGATGAAGCGGGACGGCGTCCGGGATTTTAACCGGGATGCCGGGCTCCTGTTCCGGTGGGCGCAGCGGATGATCGCGCAGAGCTCCGTCTGATTAAGCCGCTCTACGGAACGTAGGTTGCGGCGGGTGGAAGATTCTGTTATGCTGCAGCGGAAAGGAGGGACGGCGAATGGATCATTATGTGACCGGCGCTGTGATCAAAGCCCTGCGCGAACGGCAGCGCCTGACCCAGGCGGAGTTGGCCGCCCGGCTCTGCGTCAGCGACAAGGCGGTTTCCAAGTGGGAAACCGGGCGGGGGCTGCCGGATATTTCGCTGCTGGAGCCGCTGAGTGAGGCGCTCCGTATTTCCGTGCCGGAGCTGCTGTGCGGGCAGGCGATCGTCAACCGGAACCGCGCGTCCAATATGCTGAAGAGCCGCTTTTACGTCTGCCCCGTCTGCGGCAATGTGCTGTTTGCCAGGGGAGAAGCGCTGATTTCCTGCTGCGGCATCCAGCTGCCCGCGCTGGAGGCGGAAGAGCCGGACGACCTGCACCGGGTGGATGTACAGAAGGTGGAAGACGAGATCTATGTATCCCTGGATCATCCGATGACCAAAGAGCATTTCCTGCCCTTTGCCGCCTATATGACGATGGACCGGTGCGAAATCAAGGCGCTGTATCCGGAAGGAAACGCGGAAGCGCGGTTTTTCTTCCGGGGCGGCGGGTGGCTGTATGTTTACTGCAACCAGCACGGCCTGTACCGGCACAGGGTGGGGAGATGAGAGGAACCTATGGGAAACCTGGTATTGTACCTTCACGGAAAAGGCGGCAGCGCCGATGAGAGCAGGCATTATGTCCCTCTGTTTCCGGGGTGGGATGTGATCGGGCTGGATTACCGCTCGGATACGCCCTGGGAAGCCGGACGGGAGATCCGCGGGGCTGTGGGGCGCCTCAAAGCCCGGTATGACCGGATCGACCTGGTCGCGAACAGCATCGGCGCTTTTTTCGCCATGCACGCGGACATTGGCTCCTGGATCCGCCGGGCGTACCTGATTTCCCCGGTTGCCGATATGGAACGACTGATCCTGGGGATGATGCTTATGGAAAACGTCACCGAAGCGGAACTAAAAGCCCGGGAAACAATCAGGACCGCTTCCGGGGAAACGCTTTCCTGGGCGTACCTTTGCTATGTGCGGGAGCATCCCGTCCGCTGGCCCGTGCCGACGTGGATCCTGTACGGGGCCGGGGACCGGCTGACCGACAGGGAGACGATGATCCGGTTTGCGCAGGTTAATGGCGCCAAGCTTACTATCATGGAAGAAGGGGAGCACTGGTTCCACACGGAGGAACAGATGGCGTTCCTGGACAGATGGATCGTGACAAGCAAAGGGGAAAGCGAAAAGGATCCGCCTCCGTCAGCGCCGCAGGATGTCAAAGGGGAATGACGGGAAGGGAAAAGCGGCGGAAGCCTTCGGCCGCGCCCTGCCGCTGCCTGAAAAACAGAAGCGGACGGCGCTGAACCGCCGCGTGCTGAGCGGGGCGGGAAGCGTCCGCCGAATCCGAAAGCCCTCTGCCGGTCGGTTCCGGCAGAGGGCTTGAAGGTTGTGCGCCGCCGGGCGCACAATGAAAAGAGAGGCTGCCGGAGCAGCCCCTCTTTCAGCCGATAGATTCAATTATTTCGCGTAATCGCCTTTTTTGTTCTTCTTGAGGTACCGGAGCACCACGATGGCCATCGCCGCCAGGGCGCCCAGGCCGACGCCGAGGTCGATGCCCAGGAACAGCTTGGTCATGTTGTCCATGCCGCCCTTGGTTTCGCCGGTGGCATAGTAGCCGCTGTTGCCGACCGTGTACAGGATGTTCTTGCAGCTCTGGCGCATGGCGAGAGCCGCGGTCGCGCTGCGGTCGGTGAACTGGTTGGAAGCGTGCATCGCGAAGCCCAGCATCAGGTCGTTGCCGCTGCGGACGCAGTGGTCGGAAATCATGTAGCCGTAGGAACCGTTGTAGTCGGTTTCCACCATGCCCACAAAGCCCCATTCATCCCGCAGGACGGTCTTCAGCAGGTTCGGGTTCTCGCAGCTGGGACGCGGGCCGATGAAGTTGAAGGAGCTCATCACGGCCAGCGGTACGCCGGTATAGCGCTTCACGCAGTACTCGAAGGGCTTGAGGTAGATTTCACGGATCGCCTGCTCGGACGCGTAGGTCAGCAGGTACGAGCAGCGGGAGCCTTCCTGGTCGTTCAGGGCGAAGTGCTTGATGTAGGGGTAGAGGCCCTTGGTGGCCGCGCCGTTGATTTCGGCGGAGGCCAGCTTGCCGGCCAGCACGCCGTCTTCGGAATAGTATTCGAAGTTGCGGCCGGCGAAGGCGTTGCGGTGCGTGTTCATGGCGGGACCGTACCAGCCGAAGTTCTTGGCGTCCTTGTATTCCTGGCCCATGGCGGTGCCCATTTCCTCGATGAGCTCGGTGTTCCAGGTCTGGGCCATCAGCACTTCGGCGGGATAGGCGGTGCCGTAGGCGCCGGTCATGAAGTTGGACAGGCCGGCCGGACCGTCGCAGTCGGAGGTGCCCACTTTGCCCACGGAGGGGATTTCGGCCGTGCGCCAGCCGCCCAGGTTGATCATCTGGGCCATGTCGTCAAAGGTCAGCTGATCCAGCAGCTTTTCCCACTGGGGGTCGTTGTAGCTCTTGCCGGTCAGGTCCGCCAGCTTCAGCCCGTTCTTGGCCTCCAGGGTGGGCATGACGTCGCTTGCGTTGTCGTACAGGGTGGGGTCGTACATGCCGACGGCCAGGAGCTTGAGCTCCGCCAGGGTGGCGTCGTCCATCAGGTAGGCGGATTCCGCGGGCGCCGCGGTGGCTTCCGCGTAATTGGCGAACTTGTCGGCGCGGCTCAGCTGGACGAAGTTCCCGCGGGAATAATCCTGGAACTGGTTCACAGCGGGGATCTTGTCCGAAGCGCGGCCCTTGCTGTAATCAATGTCCGCGTCCACGGTGAAGGTTTCGCCGGCCAGCTCATGGTGGCTGTCGGACCGGAGGGAGATCCTGTATTCGCCGGCTTCGACGATGTAGCCGCCGCCCTGGATCTTGATGCCGTCGCTGTCATAGGCGGCCAGTTCCTCCACGGGGATGGAGAAATGGATGGTCTGGGATTCGTTGGCTTTGAGTTCCTTCGTCTTGGCGAAATCCACCAGGTTCACGGAAGCCTTTTCGATGCCGCCGTTGGTGTAGGGCGGGGTAAAGTAGACTTCCACTACATCCTTGCCGGCGACGCTGCCGGTGTTGGTCACCTTGACGTCGAAGGCCACGTTGGTGCCGTCGTACTTGAAGTTCTCCATGGTCTGGGTGAAGCTGGTGTAGCTCAGACCGTAGCCGAAGGGATACTGCACATGCTGATCGTAATCGATGCAGCCTTCGTCGGAAGCGGTTTCGTAGTACTTGTAGCCCACGTAAATGCCTTCGGCGTAATTGACGAACGCCATGCCGCCTTCATAGGGGCCGTCGTTCGCGGCGATCTGCTTTTTGAAGTCCTCCACGTTGGTGTAGGCGAAGGTGCCGAAGTTGTTCCAGGTGGGGGTGGCGGTCAGATCCTTGACGAAGGTATCCGCCGTGCGGCCGGAGGGGTTCACCTTGCCGCTGACGATGCGGCCCACGGCGCCAAGGCCCGTGTTGCCGGCGCCGGGCGCCAGGATGACGGCGCCGATCTGGGCGTAATTGTCGACCCAGCCCAGCTCCATGGCGTTGTTGGCGTTGATGATGACGATGACCTTTTCAAATTCGGAGCAGACCTTTTCCACCATTCTTTCCTCGGTGACGGAAAGCTCCAGGTAATGTTCGCCGGGCTCGAAATCATCGTAATCGCCGTTGTTGGTGTAAGTGCCGTTGTAGTAGCCGAAGGAGCCGGGATTGACGGACACCTTTTCAGCGATATTGTAGGTGCCGTGGATGACCGCGTTCATGTCGGTGGGCAGGTCGGCGCCTTCACCGCCGGAACGGCTGATGACGATCACAGCCACGTCGGAAAAGCCCTTGGCCTGGCTCATGACGGCGTCGGTATAAACGTCCACGGTGGGCTCAGGCAGGGTCCAGTCCTGGTTGGCCATGGCCACGGTCGGCCGGTCCTTGCGGTAATCGGTATAGATCTTGGTCAGGTCGGCGTTGGTGGCGTAGCCGGCGTCTTCAAAGGATTTGAGGAAGCCGATGGCCGTGGAGCCGTCCGAGGAGCCGGAGCCCGTGCCGCCCAGGATCGGGTTGGTGGAGCCCCAGCCGAACACGTTCAGCTTCTTGACCCCGGCATCCAGCGGCAGCAGGCCGTTGTTCTTGACCAGCACCAGGCCCTCGTCGCCCACCTTGCCGATCACGTTCTTGCTGGCGGCGATGGTTTCTTCCGTCAGTTCGGCCTTGGAAGCGTTCAGGAAGCTGGAGATGTTGTTGTACAGCGGGCCGTAGCACATGAGGTTGACGAGCAGGGTGATGACGGCGAGGCAGGCCAGCACGGCGCCCCAGCGGATTACGTGCTTTTTGCCCTTTTTCGCCTTATGGGCCAGGATGAGCACCACGATGGTGACCACCAGCACCGCCAGGATGGCCCAGACGTACCCCTGCACTTTTTCAATGTAGGATTTGAGGTCGGCCTGGCTTACGCCCATAGGGCCGAAGATGGGGTTGAGAAGACCAGAGAGAAATTCTGCCATTTGGTTTTCCTCCTTTTTCTGCCGAGTGATTCGTCGGTTTTCTTTTTGGGTTAGCGTCCCCTGGTCTCTCTACTATATCATAGGATGTCGAAAATGTACAGTTTTTTGCCAATTATTTATATCCTCATTTTTTGCTGTCTTTCAGCAGACCGCCGCGGGGCAAAAATCCGTCGCGGGGCGGCATCCCGGACGTAAAAAAGAAAAGACCCTGCTTCACAGAGTCTTTTTCTGGTGGGACCAGTAGAACTCGAATCTACGACCTCCACGATGTCAACGTGGCGCTCTAACCAACTGAGCTATGATCCCAGGCACGAAAGGAATTATAGCACAAGCCGGGCCGCTTTGCAACGGAAGAACAGGTAAAATTTTCGGCCTGATTATCCATTCCTGCTTATTATGGACCGAAACGCCCGAAAGCGCGGGGGAGTGCAGGCGTCTTTGGGGCGAGATGGGTTCTTCCGGCTGTGATTTCGCCGGCTGTCCCAAAGCGGAACCGCTCGGCTGATGATTTGTATGAGAAAGTGATTGCGGTTTTTCCGGTTTTCAGGTAAAATATGGGATATGATGTCCGGGAACGCCGCCGCGCAGGGATGAAGGGCGCGGGCGGTCCCGTCCGGGGATGGCCG
>CAMJXZ010000185.1 GCA_946409855.1 uncultured Clostridia bacterium
CGGCTGGCGGCCGAAAAACTGATCCGCCCGGCCCAATCAAACAGGCAGCTGCCCAGCCCGTCAGGGGCTGATCCGGCAGCTGCCTGTTTTTTATTCCCGGCCCTATACCCGGTACGTTTCCTGTTTCTGGACGGCGTAGCATCTGGGCGCGCCGGCGCCGGCATTCAGAAACACGTGCGCAAGGCAGTTGAACTGCTGGGGCGGCAGGGAGGCAAACAGTTCTTCCAGAAAGGCCAGTTCCCTTTGCCCCTCCTCATGGCCGGGATAGCAGCACACCACCACCATCCCGTCCGGGCGGATCATGGCAAGCGCCTGCCGTACAGCCGCCGCAGTGGAAGAAAGCAGGGTAGTAACCGTTTTATCTCCCCCCGGCAGCCAGCCCAGATTGAAAACGATCAGGTCCGGAACGGCCTTCACATGCTCACTCATCTCAGCGTGGCTTCGGCAGAGCAGCGTCACCCGGTCCGTAAGACCGCTCTGCGCCAGGCGCGCTCTGGTAGCCTCCACCGCTTCCGCCTGCACGTCAAAGGCATATACATGGCCGCTTGCCCCCACCAGACGCGCCATGGTTTCCGTGTCGTGCCCGTTGCCCATGGTGGCGTCCACCGCCACGCTGCCTTCCCGGAGCATCTTCTCCATCAGCTCCCGCGCGATATACCGCGCCGACTTCAGCGTATACTCACTCATACATTTTCTTGAGGGAACGGATTTCCGCTTCGGTCAGGTAACGCCAGCGGCCCCGGGGCAGGTCGTTCAGCTCCAGCGGGCCAAACCCGATCCGCTTGAGGGCCAGAACGTTCGTCCCCACCGCTTCAAACATCCGGCGCACCTGGCGGTTCCTGCCCTCGTGAATGGTGACCGTCACGTAGCAGTAGTCCCCTTCCGTTTTGGTCACCCGCACCCGGGCCGGAGAAGTCTTCCGCTCGTCCAGGACCACGCCGTTCTGCAGGGCGCGGACCATTTCGGGCGTCACTGTTCCCTGCACGCGGGCCAGGTACGTTTTGTTCACCTCGTTGCTGGGGTGCAGCATCCGGTCCGTCATCGTGCCGTCATTGGTCAGGAGCAAAAGCCCCTCGCTGTCATAGTCCAGCCGCCCGACCGGGAAAAGGCGCACCCCCAGATGATCGAAATGGCTCAGCACCGTCCGCCTTCCTTCCGGGTCAGACGCGGTGGTCATTTCGCCGGCCGGCTTATGGTACATGATGTAGACCTGCCTGGTTTCAGGCTCCACCTTTTTCCCGTTCACCCGCACCAGGTCGCCTTCCTCCACCTGGGTGCCCATTTCCGTGACCGTCCTGCCGTTCACAGTGACCTGCCCGGCGGCAATCATTTCTTCCGCGTGCCTGCGGCTCGCCACGCCGCACTGCGCCAGATATTTCTGCAGTCTCATCTTTTTTCTCCTTCTTGTGGGAACCAAAGCCAGTCGGGAAACAGATCCATCACAAAACCGGACCGGTCACAGGCCGATCCGGTCATGCATTGTTTATGCCTTCCAGAGGGAATGCAGGTTGCAGTACGCGTATACTTCCTCCACCTGTTCCCCGTCCAGCAGGGCAAACACGGCTTTGGGTTCCATGCCGGGCTTCAGCAGCTTGCGCTGATTGCCCAGGTTGGTCTTCAGCAGGATCCATTCGATATAATGCTTTTCCTCCATCGGATGCGGCACGGAGCCAACCGTGACAAACGCGCGGCCGTTCTTCACCTCGCAGACCGGAATATGCTTTTCCCTGGACGCTTCCGTGGTGCCGGCGATCAGTTCCTCCATCGGTTCGCCGCAGCAGCAGACCGGACATTTGGATTTCTGAATCATCGCCACCATCTGGCCGCACTTTTTGCAGCGGTAGAATTTGATTTCCATAACATTCCCTCCTGTTATTTGTTCATTTCTATTTTACCTGATATGATCTCATCTTGCAAGGCTTGTTTTTCCGTCAGTTCAAGCAGTGCCAGAACGCCGGTGGAAGACGGGTCTACCCGCGGAGCCGCCTCTTTGAGGGGCAGGAAAAAGGCTTCGGTCAGTTCTTCGGACGGGACAGGCCTTCCTTCATCCACCCGCCCCAGGATCAGATGCATCAATACGCCGTCCCGGCGGTACCAATGCGTCGCCAGCAGCCTGCCGTTCAAAAACGTCAGGCCCGTTTCCTCGCGAACTTCCCGGACAGCGGTTTCCTCGGCGGTCTCTCCCGGCGCGATAAAGCCGGATACCAGACAGAGTCCCGGGATCCGCCGCTGGGTCACGAACAGGCCCTCGCCGGACGGATTGAGCGCCAGCACACAGACGGCTGACGGAAACATCCGGAACCACGGCTTTTGACAGCCTGAGCAGAAGGGCACTTCCCCTTCCTGCCCCAGCGTCCGGGAAACCAGCCTTGCGCCGCACCGGGGGCAATACGAAAATGTCATCCGATCTGTGCCTTTCTTCCGCACCCGATTATTCCGCGTCCTCCCCCGTCAGCAGGTCCACCAGCTCGTTGCTGCGGGCGATAAAGGTCTTCAGGTCTTCCGCCTCCAGCGGTCTGGAAGAAAGACGGGCGATGTCGTACAGCTGCTTTTCCAGGAGCGTCTTGCGGTCCCCCGCTTCCATTTTGGAAAGCTTGCGGATGGTGGGAGACAGCCGGTTGACCACCAGCGTATAGCGGGAAGGGAAAGTAAACTTCTCGCCGTAGGCGGCGCTCATTTCCTTGTAGCGGCGCACCTGCTCGTCTTCCACCAGGACGACCGGCAGGGACGTGTCGGACAGCGCTTCCGCTTTCACTGTCAGGTCCTTCATATCCAGCGCCAGACGGAATTCATCCTGAAGCGCGGCTTCGTCGATCGCCGGATCCGCCTCGGCGCCTTCCTGCCGCAGGCCGGAAACGTCCGCGTCCACCCTGGCGAAGGAAAGACCTTCCTGCCCGCCGCCGTACTCCATAAAGGACATGAAGTTCATATCGATCAGGGTATCCATGACCGCCACGTCGATCCCCCGTTCCGTATACAGGGCTACGGCGGCCGCCTGGCGCTGCGGTTCGGTGGTGTAGAAGATCTTCTTTTCGGCCTTGCCCTCGTTGCGGGAACGGTATTCGTCGACGGTCAGGTATTCATCCTTCACGGTATGAAGCAGGATCACGTTTTTGACCATCTCATAGAATTTTTCATCCCGGATGCAGCCGTACTTGACAAAGGGCGCGATATCGTTCCAATAGCCTTCATACGTCTTGCGTTCGGTATTGAACAGAGCGTTCAGCTTGTCCGCCACCTTCTTGGTGATGTGCTGGGACAGGCGCTTCACATACCCGTCATTCTGCAGGAAGGAACGGGAAACGTTCAGCGGCAGGTCCGGGCAGTCAATGACGCCTTTGAGCAGCATCAGAAATTCGGGGATCACTTCCTTGATGTTGTCCGCCACGAACACCTGGCGGTTGAACAGCTTGATTTCCCCGTCATTGGCGCCGAAATCCCTGCGGATGCGCGGGAAATACAGGATCCCCTTGAGGTTGAAGGGATAATCCACGTTCAGATGCACCCAGAACAGCGGGTCCTCATATGTGTGGAAGAGCCTGCGGTACGTCTCCTTATATTCCTCATCCGTGCATTCCCGGGGCGCTTTGAGCCACAGCGGATGGGTATCATTGATGGGCTTTTCCTCTTCCGGCTGCTCTTCGGGCGCTTTTTCCGCCCCGTTTTCTTTCGGCTGTTCATCCTTGGGAGCAGCTTCCTTTTTACGGATCAGGGCCAGATCCTCCAGATAAATCGGCACGGACATATAGCCGCAGTAGCGGTCCAGCACTTCGCGTACCCGAACGCCGTCCAGGAATTCCTTTTCATCCTCCATGATGTGCAGGGTGATCGTGGTGCCGCGCTGCGTCCTGCCGCCGTCCCGCATGGCAAAGGACATGCCGTCTTCACTTTCCCAGATGACCGGTTTCGCGTTTTCCTGGAAGCTCAGGGTATCGATCGTCACCTTGTCCGCGACCATGAACGCGGAATAGAACCCCAGGCCGAAGTGACCGATGATGCCGTCCTTTTCGCCGCCCTGGTAGTTTTTGAGGAATTCCTCGGCGCCTGAAAAAGCGACCTGATTGATGTACTTTTCCACTTCTTCGGCCGTCATGCCGATGCCGTTGTCCGTAAAGCGGAGCTCGCCCGCTTCCGCGTCCACGGTGACGGTCACGCGCAGGTCTTCCCCTTCCGCGCCGCCCTTGGCCAGCTTGTATTTGGTGATGGCGTCGCAGCCGTTGGACACCATTTCACGGATAAAAATATCCTTGTCTGAATACAGCCACCTTTTGATGACCGGCATGATGTTTTGCGCGTCAATGGAAATGCTTCCGTTCTGGTTCATAAACTGCCTCCTGTATATCCCGGCTTTCCGCCGGATGGTAGATTTTTAATGATTGAGCAGGCACCCGTCCGGATACCTGTTATGATTATAGCACATTCTTGCCGCCGTTGCAACCACATTTTAGCACTCAATTAAACAGAGTGCTAACAAAATAGCCGCATATAAAAAGACGCCGCACACGGCAGCGCCTTCTTGCTGTTGCAATCAATAGATCACCAGGTATTTGTCGATTTCCCAGTTGCTGACCCGGGTACGGTATTCGTCCCATTCCCGGCGTTTCCCGGCGATGTACTGGTTCGTCACATGTTCCCCCATGGTGGCGGTAATCAGCGGGTCCGCCGCGAAACAGTCCAGCGCTTCCCGCAGGTTTCCGGGCAGGGAATGGATGCCTTTCAGGCGACGGGCCGGATGATCCAGCAGGTAGATGTTTTCCGCGATTTCATCCGGCGGGGTCAGCCCGCGTTCGATGCCGTCCAGCCCGGCCGCCAGGCAGGCGGCGATTTCCAGATACGGGTTGCAGGACGGGTCCGGGCTGCGCAGCTCCACCCTGGTCGCCTGCCCACGGGAAGAAGGAATGCGCACCAGCGCGCTGCGGTTGCCCGTGGACCATGCGATGTAGCAAGGCGCTTCGTATCCGGGCACCAGCCGCTTGTAGGAATTGACCAGCGGGTTCGCGATCGCGCAGATCCCCTTGATATGATCCAAAATCCCGGCGATAAAGGAGCGGCAGACGGAAGACAGTTGCTGTTCCCCATCCGGATCAAAGAACACGTTTTTCCCGTCGTGGAACAGCGACATATTGGTGTGCATGCCGGAACCCGCCTGGCCGAAAATCGGCTTGGGCATAAAGGTGGCGTGCAGGCCGTTTTTCTGGGCGATGGCCTTGACCGCCAGCTTGAACGTCATGATATTGTCCGCCGCGCGCAATGCGTCGGCATACTTGAAATCGATCTCATGCTGCCCCCTGGCACATTCATGGTGGGAGGCCTCGATTTCAAAGCCCATCTCCTCCAGCGTCAGGCAGATTTCCCTGCGGGTCGTCTCCCCGTGATCCAGCGGCCCCAGATCGAAATAGCCGGCCTGGTCGCCGGTCTCCGTAGTCGGCCTGCCCTGTTCGTCCAGCTGAAAGAGGAAAAACTCCAGTTCCGGCCCCACGTTGAAGGAATACCCCAAAGCAGCCGCTTTTGAAAGCACCTTCTTCAGTGTCCCCCGGGGATCGCCCACAAACGGCGTGCCGTCCGGGTTATAGACATCGCAGATCAGCCTGCCCACTTTGCCGCGCCCGCGGGTCACGTTTTCGGGAAGCACCACAAACGTATCCAGGTCCGGGTACAGACGCTGGTCGGACTCGTGGATGCGGACAAACCCCTCGATCGAACTGCCGTCCAGAGAGATTTCGTTGTTGAGCGCTTTTTCGATCTGGGAAGCGGTGATGGCCACATTTTTGAGCTGGCCGAAAATGTCCGTAAACTGCAGGCGGATAAACTGAATCCCCTGTTCCTTCACCAGCCGGATGATGTCGTCTTTGGTATAGGCCATTTCCCAATCCCTCCTGAAAGCTGAAAATCGCGTTTCATTATAAACACAGCGGCTGTTCCTGTCAATCAAAAAACAAATCAGAAACAGCGCCAGCGTCCGTTTGTCCGCCGGAAAAACACCTGTCACCCCTGCGAAAGGATTTCCGGCAGAAAGGCTGTCACTTCCCCCGTCAGTGCGGAACGCGCGCCCAATGTCTTTTCCGCCCGCTGCCCGCACATGGATAAAAGCAGGGACGCCACCGCCCCGGTCTGCGCGGTCGCGAGGGAAAAGCCCTGCGCGGCCCGTTCCGCCAGGAGCGCCGCGGCGATCCCGCACAGCGCGTCCCCGCTGCCGCCTTTGGCCAAGGCGGGCGCGGCCTGATGATTGACGTACGTAAACGTCCCGTCCGTAACGACGGAAACGCTGCTCTTGAGAAGAACCGCCGCGCGGTACTTTTCCGCGATCGCATGGGCGCTGCCCGTCAGGTCCGAAAGAACCGCCGCCGTATCGGTGCCCAGCAGCCTCGCGGCTTCCCCCACGTGGGGCGTCAGCAGCGTGTTTTCGGGCAATGAAAACCCGTCCCGGGCCAGCAGGTTCAGCGCGTCCGCGTCCAGCACCGCGGGACCTTTTTCCTTTGCCAGCAGCCGGACAAGGTATTCTTTTGCCTGCTCCCCGGTCCCCAGCCCGCAGCCGGCCGCCAGGACGTCGTGGGGCGGCGGATTCTCCGCCGCGCGGCGGATGGGCATGCACATGGCGTTGGGCACCATGACCTGCAGAACAGGGATCAGCTCCTCCTCGCAGGCTATGGTCATCAGGCCGCAGCC